>CAYTXD010000085.1:0-5718 GCA_964441305.1 Microcaldota archaeon | reverse complement strand
ATCGGGGCAAATGTCGGAACAACTGTAACTGCCCAGCTTGTCGCATTGAAGCTTACCTCATTCGCACCCATATTCATTTTGCTGGGGTTTCTGGTCAGCATTTTCGGGGGGAGGTACAAATTCCTCGGAAAGCCGATATTCTACTTCGGACTTGTGTTCTTCAGCTTGAATCTTATTTCAGAAGCCATTGAGCCGCTCAGGACAGACCCCCAAGTTTCCGAATTGTTCTCCCAAATCTCCAGCCCGCTACTTGCGATTCTTGCAGGCCTGCTGTTTACAGTTCTCGTGCAGTCCAGCTCGGTAACAACAGGTATTGCGGTTCTTCTGGTTGGAGGGGGGCTTCTTTCACTTTGGCAGGCAATACCTCTCATAATGGGCGCGAACATAGGCACTACCACCACCTCGCTGCTTTCTGCTTTGAAAAGCGACCTTCACGCAAGGCGGGCGGCGGTTGCCCACTTTCTTTTCAATGTAGGAGGGGTTCTGCTCTTTGTGCCCCTCCTTCCCTATTTCACAAATTTTGTTTATGGGATGGGAGGGGCTCCGGAACAGCAGATTGCGAATGCACATCTTATTTTCAACATCTCTTGCGGGCTTTTCTTCCTAATTATTCTTCCCCAGTTCAAAAAGGCGGTGGAGATTTTTGTGCCAGGCGAGGAAACCGAAATCATTTTCCAAACGGAATACATCCCCGAAGAGCTTCCCCCCTCCAACAAGGCGGCCTTCAAGCTTGTTGAAAAGGAGCTCAGGCACTCATTGGACATAACACTGGAGCTTTTCAAGGAGTCAATGAAAATAGTGAAAACCGGAGAGGGAAAATATTACAAAAGGGTTACCAAGCTCGAGTCGCTGAACGACTTTCTTGATGACAAGGTGAGCTATGCAAATTACGCAATTTCCCAGAGGGAGCTGAGCCAGCAAGAGGCAAAGAAAACAGTCCTGCTGGTCCGCATGTCCAATGCAATAGAGCGGCTCGGTGACAACGGGAAGAGCCTTGCCAGCATAGCCAAAAACCTCGGCGAATCGGGGCAGGTTCTCTCCCCCAACCTTGTTGTCGACCTTGAAAAGATATTTGAGAAATTTGAGGAAAATTTCACCACCATAAAGAGCAACCTTCCGAGGGTAGGCAAGGAGGAGGTTTCCAGCATGAGAAAAGTGGACAGAAAGCTCAGGGGCACAATGAACAAGTGCTATGAGGAGCACCTTGACCGGCTCGCGTCTGAAAGAAAATACGTGGGAAGCGTTTTCATAGAGGCGCTGGCAGTTCTTGAGTCCGCAAACCTGAAGCTCCGCGAGTTGCGCAAGTTTTCTGAGGAATATGTTGATGCTGAAAAAAGCGCAAAGTAGAATTTAAAAAAAGGGAAAGCAGAACCAATTAATGCGGGCGCATTGCCGAAAGGCGATGCCGGATGGAAAAAAACTGCAGATGGCTGCACGCCCCATGGGATGTCATACTGGCTTGAGGGTATATCTTCCTTAAAATTATGCCAACCCCCAAACTGCTCCAAGCCCTGTCCCCCTTAAGATTTATATTTGTTTTCTGAGAACATGGATTGAGGTGTGAATATGATGGAATACAGCCTATGCGGGGGAAATAGCTGCTGCCCGATGCTTAAGGTAAAGGGCAAGAAAGTGCTTATCGGAGAGGAAGGAAACCTTGCCGAGCTCAATGCATCGGAGTGGAATGAGCTTGTGAAGCTCATCAAAAGCAAGAAACTCGGGGAAATTTAGCTTTCCCTTTTCTTTTTTTATTTTAGAATTTTCCCCGTTTTCATATACCACAAGTAGAAATCCAGCTCTCCCTGCGGCATTTTTGCAAGCCCGCAGATTTTCTCAAGCTCCTTTTCAATTTCCAAATAGTGCTTTTTTGTGATGCTCTTTGGCTTTTTCACCATCCCCCTTTCCGCAAGCAAGTTCACAATATGCCTGTCAACTATTGCAACATCCATGTATCCAATGTTCCTGAGGAAATGGCTTGCCTCCTTATATCCAATCCCCTTAACATTTTTCGCAAGCCACTCCCTTCTCTCTTGCGAGCTTTCCATTTTTTCCAATTCATATAGCATATTCTTTTTGCCCTTTGCTTCATTGATGAATTCCGCGCGCATATTGGGAAACCTGTGCCCAAGCTTTTTCAGCGCGTTTCTAATTTCCTCTTTCCCCATCTTTGAAAAATCGCATTCTTTCTGTATTCTCATGCCTCCCTCTGCAGTATAGTTTGCAGTTAGGATGCAGAAGCACAACTCCGAGAATGGGTTTTTGTTTTTCTTTAATTCGGAAACCCTTCTGTTTACCTCTTTTCCTATTTTTCCCCTTAGCAAAGAAACTTCATCCGCCAGCTCCTCCCTCTTCTGCGCCTTAGTTTTTATTTCCATGCTCCCACACTAATATTTGCTCCAATACCTTTTTAATGATAATCATTTTAATATGATAAGAATTATCAATAAGAGATGTTCGCATGGGAGAGAGGAAAACAATACAAATGAAAAAAATATATGAGTACCTAAAGGGCGTAAAAACCCACCCCAGCGCGCATGATGTTTACGAGCATGTGAAAAAGGAAATCCCATCCATCACGCTTGCAACTGTCTACAGGAACCTGGAAAAGCTTGTGAAAAACGGAGAGGCAATAAAGCTTGAAATTGACGGGGAGTACAGGTTTGACGGCCAGCCGGCAATGCACATTCATTGCGTTTGCAAAAAATGCGGCAAGATAATTGACATCCATGATGATGAGATGGTTGAGAAGGCAATGAACGAGATTTCCAGAAAAAAGTTCAATGCCGAAAGCGTTGACATTGTTTACAGGGGTTTGTGCAATGATTGCAAATCTTGAAATTAATATGGAAAAAAAGAGGTGTTGTTATGGAAAATGAAACAAAAAATGAACCAAGAATGCCCCTGATTGGCGATGATGCGCCGCCCTTCAAGGCAAAAACTACAATGGGAGAAATTAATTTTCCTGAGGATTATGATGGCAAATGGGTTATCTTTTTCAGCCATCCTGCGGATTTCACTCCTGTCTGCACCACGGAATTCATGACATTTGCATCAATGCAGGAAGAATTCAAGGAGATGAATACAGAGCTGATAGGCCTTTCAATAGACAGCCTTTATGCCCACATTGCTTGGTTAAGAACAATAAAGGAAAAGATTGAGTTCAATGGAATGAAAGATGTTGAGGTGAAATTCCCGGTCATCGAGGACTTGACAATGGAGGTCTCAAAGAAATACGGAATGGTCCAGCCAAATGCCTCAAACACCCAGGCGGTGAGAGCAGTTTTTATTATCGACGACAAGAAAAAAGTGCGAGCAGTAATCTACTACCCCCTCTCAAACGGAAGGAACATGGATGAGATAAAGAGGCTGGTGCAGGCAATGCAGAAGTCAGACAATGAAAAAATTGCAACTCCTGCAAACTGGCAGCCCGGCGACGACGTTATAATTCCTCCCCCTGGCTCGTGCGGGTCTGCAAAAGAAAGAGTGGAGAAAGACGAGGAAGGCAAATACTGCCTTGACTGGTTTATCTGCTTCAAGAAATCAAAGTAGGTGGCCTTCTCCCGATGGTATTTTAAATTCAATTGAGATACATGATACCTGCATCGGGAGGTGCAAACGTTAGTTGTAAATTGAGCGTATGATTATAGGAGGTGCATGAAATGGGAACAGAAGGAAACAAATTGATTGGGATGGATATTGGTGAGCTTGTGGAACTGCTTAACAAGGCGCTTGCGGACGAGTGGCTTGCTTATTACCAGTACTGGATCGGCTCAAAGATTGCAAAAGGCAGGATGAGGCCGGAAGTCACAAAGGAGCTTGTTGAGCACGCAGGAGAGGAGCTTCAGCATGCGGAAATGCTTGCGGACAGGATTGTGCAGCTTGGGGGCCAGCCGGTTCTTGAGCCAAAGAAATGGTATGACATAACAAACTGCGGATACGAAATTCCAAGCGACCCCGCAACACTTGCTCTTGTAAAGCAGAACATAAAGGGCGAGCAGTGCGCAATAAAGACCTACAAGGCGCTCGCGGACAAGGTCAAGGGCAAGGATGCAGTGACATACCTCCTGGTCATTAAAATCCTGGAAGACGAGATTGAGCACGAGGACGACCTAGAGGCAATCCTTGAGGACCTTGGAGAGCAATAGCCGCATATAAATGCAGATAAAGGTGAAAAAATGGCAGAAATAAGTGAAAAAGTAGCTGAATCGTTGAATGAACAGGTAAAAAACGAGCTTTACTCGGGATACCTTTACCTTTCAATGTCTGCGCATTTTGAGGAAGAGGGCCTTTCAGGCATTGCAAACTGGTTCAAGCTGCAGGCAAACGAGGAGCTTGAGCACGGAATGAAGATTTTCGGCTATGTTCTTGAACGGGGAGGAGGCATAGAGCTCCAGGCAATCGACAAGCCGCCTGCAAAATTTGACTCTGTGCTTTCCGCATTTGAGGATGCATACGGGCACGAGCAGAAGGTTACCAGGATGATTGAGGGCCTTGTTTCCCTTGCAAGAGAGGAAAGGGACTATGCGACCGAATCCTTCCTGCAGTGGTTTATCGATGAGCAGGTGGAAGAGGAGGCAACTGCAAGCGGGATTGTCTGCAAGCTCAAAATGATAGGCGACAAGAAGCACATGCTCCTAATGCTTGACCGCGAGCTTGGGCAGAGGAAAAGAGAGTAGAACCCCCTGCCTCGCGTCTTATTCTTTTTCCCTTTTTTCTCCCAGCCCCCTTTTCCTTTCCATTATTCATCAGTGCTGGATAAATTGCGAAGCATTTATAAGGCTGGATGAATCATCCAACTAACTTGCTGGGAGTGATAATGTGGCACAAGGAACTATTCTAAATAATGCACATTCTGCGCGGAATGCAACTCAAAACGCCAGCGCAGGCAGGAGGCAGGATTTCAATGGCATCAACCCGCTTGCAGAGAAAGTAATGTTCAGGGCCAGAGTTATAGATGACCGGGACGGCTCAAGCAGAATCCTCTCTACTCTTGTGGACAAGGGCACAAATTATCGCGATGCAACAAAAAAGGCGGCAAAAGAGGCAGGGGTCGACCTGTCCACAAAGACATGCAAATATGGAGAGTATATAGTAAAATTCGGCGACATGGAGCTGAACTCGGACGGATTCGGTTTCCAGTATTATGTGGACAACAAGCTCCCGTATTATGAAGATGAAAACGGAAAGCAGCATTTCCTAAATGATGTGAACATGGTTGTCACAAAGGACACATCTGTCGACTTGGTTTATGAAAACCAGACCCAAGACGTTACCCTTAACACTGCGCGCGAAGTTGGAATGCAAGTAGCTTCAAATCCCCTCCATGAGAGAAAGGCGGCGGGGGGATGCCCTGTGACTGAGGATGACAATATCGAGCACTACAGGTTCGAGGTAAACAGCACCTATGACCCTGCCCATTTCACGCTTGACTTAATCCAGCAGGCCCAGGAGAATGCATCCTACTTCGCAGACCCCTGGTCTCAGTTTTACGGAAGCACCGAAATAACACTGCAGGTTCTTCCAAGTGCCGAACTTCCTGATACATCCATCCCATCACAGGAAATTTCACAGGGCTCCAAATTCACTGACGAGCAGGAACTGAAGCACAAGCTTGAAATTGCAGGAATGGAATCTGCAAAAAAAAGCGCCGCGACAGCAAAACGCCAACCTGGGATGAGCCATCCATTTAGCGAACGCCCACCAATCTCAGAGCCGGCA
>CAYTXD010000084.1:0-5723 GCA_964441305.1 Microcaldota archaeon | reverse complement strand
AAATTCAGGGGCAGTAATTGTCATATCCGCAGTTTATGGCAGGACAACTTCCAAATACGGGCAGCGCGGCTACAGTTATGTTTATTACCTTGAAGCAGGCCACATCGCGCAAAACATCCTTCTTCAGGCAACCTCATTGGAGCTTTCTGCGGTCCCGCTTGGCTACTTCAGGGATGATTCGCTGAACGCGCTTATCGGAGCGGACGGAGAGAGGGAATCCGCAATTTATTTGGTTGCGGTTGGCAGCAAAGCTTAAATTTCAGCTGAAACAACTCCTATGCGGTGATTGCTTGCAAAAATTAAACGACATGTCTTTCAGGGGAAAATTCAAGCTTGAGAAACGCGGCAACGGAGAAATCTACATTCCCGCAAAGCTTGCGCGCATTCTTGAGAAAAAGCTGAAATGGAAAACAGGCCAGGAGCTTGAGTTGTTGTTCGGCGAGAGCGGAAGCACAGGAGAAAACTATCTGCGCGTTTACAAGAGATCTCGATAGGAAGGATAACCTTCAAAAACAAAATCATTTCCCATTTTTTTCATTTTTGCCTCTTTTAGCTTTATTGCATCTTCTATTTTCCCTGCCCCCCTTCCGCCTACCGAAGCGACTGCATCCTTTCCCCCGATCACTAATGGCGCGACAACAAAATATGCCTTGTTAACAATTTTCTTATCAAATGCGCTGCCAATCGTTTCTCCCCCTCCCTCAATAAGAATCGAAGTTATCTCTCTTTTTGCAAGAAGCTTCATGAGTTTTTTCAGATTGACTCTCTTCTTTCCGCAGACGAGCACCTTTGCGCCCGCCTTCTCAAGCTTTTTCCGTTTTCCCTTTTCATGCATTTCAGATGTTGCAATTATTGCCTTTCCGTTCTCCAGGAGTTTTGCGCCCAATGGAATTTTGAGCCTGGAATCAAGCACAACTCTTGCCGGATCCCTCCCATCTTTAATCCTGGCAGTAAGTTTTGGGTCGTCCTCAATAACTGTATTTATGCCAACCAGAATTGCATCATGCTCATCCCTAAGCCCATGCGAAAATTTCCTCGCTTCCTTTCCGCTTATCCACTTGCTGTCATTTTTCCTTGTTGCGATTTTCCCGTCTATGCTCAATGCGCACTTTACGGTAATAAATGGCATGCCTGTTTTTATGAACTTGATGAATTTTTCATTAATGATTTCCGCCTCTTTTTTCAGCACTCCTGTTTCAACTTCCACTCCTGCCTTCTTTAATTTCTCGATTCCCTTCACCATGGGATTCGGGTCGCGCATTGCGCAAACAACCTTTTCCACACCTGCTTCGATTATTGCATCAGTGCACGGAGGCGTTTTTCCGAAATGGGAGCATGGCTCAAGAGTGACATACAAAGTCGCCCCTTTGGCATTTTCGCCTGCCTTCCCCAGTGCCTCAACTTCTGCATGCGGCATACCTGCCTTTTTGTGGTATCCTTCGGCAATAATTTTCCCCTTCTTCACCAGCACTGCCCCGACTTTAGGGTTAGGTGAAGTTCTTCCCTTTTTTGCAAGTGAAAGTGCCCTTTGCACATGCTCTTCTTTTTTCATAGCAAATGACCCATCTTTTCCTTTTTGGTATTAAGGTAGCATTCATTGCAGCATGTGGGCTCTGTCACTATCGGGGTTCTTTTTGCAACCCCTATTCCCCCGTTTTCCAGCTGCTCTATTTTATCTGGGTTGTTGGTGAGTATCTCAACGGATTCTATTTCCAGGTCTTTCAGTATCTTCACTGCCGCGTCGTAGTTTCGCTCGTCCACCTTGAACCCGAGTTTCTCGTTTGCCTCTGCAGTGTCATACCCCTCGTCCTGGAGCTTATAAGCTTTGATTTTGTTTCCAAGCCCTATGCCTCTCCCCTCCTGCGTGAGGTAAATAAGAGCTCCCTTTTCCTGCTGCCCCAAATAAGTTAATGCTTTTTCAAGCTGGTCCCTGCAGTCGCACCTTAGGGAGCCCAAGGTATCTCCGGTAAGGCATTGGGAATGTATTCTTAGCGGCACGTTCTCGCTCCCACTTACTTTTCCGCGTACCAGGGCGATGTGCTCGGCCCCATTCTCTTTGAATGCTATTATTTCAAACTCGCCGTACCGGGTTGGAAACTTGGCTCTTGAAATAATGGTCATGATTACTTACTCCTATTAATTCTTTAAAACTGGATTACTCAATTATGGGTAAATACAGATTTCCGGCATTCCCTAAAATCTCTCTTCATGCACTCTTTCTCCATCGAAATCTTCATCCTCATGCGGCTCGGGCCCTTTTTCAGGCTTGCCAACAGCAATTACGCAAAGCACCCTGTAATTTGGAGGTATTTCAAGGAGCTCCTTGACAATTTCCTCCGGGTTTCTCCCGTCCTCCCTGTCTCCCCCACGGACCTGTGCCCAGCACGTTCCAAGCCCAAGATCTGTTGCCTGGAGCATTATGTGCTCACCCGCAATTGCCGAGTCCTCGACCCATCTTTTTGCATTCCGCAAATCCGCGCAAAGCACAATATTAATCGGGGCCCTTTCAAGAAACCTGCTCCATTTTGTAATTTCGGACAGCTTCTTCCTTGTATTTTCCTCCTTTACTACTATGTAATGCATTGGCCTGCAATCTGCGGCAGAAGGCGCATACATGGCTGCTTTCATTATCTCCTCCAGCTCTTCATCTTTCACCGGCTCATCCGAAAAATGCCTGACACTTCTTCTCTTCTTTATCGCGTCAACCATAAAATCACGAATACGTCTCCCTGTTAACATGAATCTGGAAATTATTAGCCCTCATTCCCTCAACAGGTGAAGTTACAAGTATGAGCAGGGTGCTCCCCCCAACTGGGACATATTCATCAATAAATTCAACCCTGTACCTTATTGTTTCATTCTCCCCCGCTCCAAGCATAATGTCTCCTTCGCTTAAAATTGAAACATATTTCGAAAGCGACCTTGCCTCTAACCTTACCGGTGTACCTCCTCCATTGTTGATTGAAAAAGAGCCGGTGTAAACCGCATCCCGGTAATATCCATAGGATGCTTTGCCAGGCGACATAACAATAGAAACCGGCTTCATTTCAACACATCTTCCACCCTCGGTGTCACAGTACTCGGTTTCTGCGCACTCCACACCCCCTTCCCTGTCGCACCTGTCTTTCTCTTGAACAGGCGGCTCCTCCCCCTCATAGCATGGCTGGGGCTCGCATTCTGGAATTTCAGGTTCAGGGCAATTTGACAGTTCATCAACAACAGTGCCATCATGGCACACGTATCTATACTCGGTAACAACCTGGGGTTCGATTTCCTCCTTTACATTCTGCTCCTCTGCAGGGCAGCCCAGCATGAGTAATGAAACAAAAACTGCAAGCATCGTATTTTTCAGCATAACTACACCTCCTCATTCAAGTCAGCGAAAACGCCACCGCTCCCGCAATTGTTAAGTATGAGGTTATTATCAGCATTTCGGCAAGCTGCATCGGGTCTGCGGGCAGCATGTTGAAAAGGGCAAATGAAACAAGCTCTATGCCAAATGCCAGGACAACCACCCATACCACTTTTTTTACAACCGGCCAAATTCCCTTGACCGCAACAATCTCCTCTTCCCTTTTCCAGTAAAGAAGGAAGGTAGTTGCCAGTATCACCAAAAGTATCCCCAGAAGGTTCAACGGCTCCAAGTCAACCTCAAGCATGTTGAAGAACATTACTCCGAGCGCGAAACCGACAAAACCGCCCGCGGCAGCTGCAAGTGTCCTTATCATTTTGGACTGGATGCCCACGGTCTTCTCCAAATAGTCAATCTCATCATAAATGTCCTGCCTGCTTTTTGACGCCTTCTTTAGCTGCCCAAGCTCGTCCTTTTCCATTTTTATTATGTCCTTATTATGCTTTTCAAGGCCTCCGATTTCCTTAAGCTCGTCTTCCTCTTGCCCTTCAATCTTTTTCAGCTCCTCTTCAATTGTCTTCTGCCCGGCAATTCTCTCCTTTTCCATCCTCTTCAAATCCTCCCTTATCTCCTGTTCCAGCTTCTCGATTTTTTTCAACCTTGCAATCTCGTCCTTTTCCATTTTGTTGATATCGGAAATCCTTTTGTCTGTCCGCCCGGCCTTCTGCTTTTTCTTCCTGGCCTGCACTGGCCTGGGCATTGATTCAGGAACAGGAATATTTGTGACTACCCTGTAGCCTTTGCTTCTTTTCCTCTTCGCGCTTATAGTCCCGCGTTTTGGGGGGCTTTTCTTCTTTTTAGAAGTAGATTTTCTGGAACTTGTTTTTTTCGGCTTCTTTTTTGAGGATGTTTTTTTTGCAGAACTTTTTTTCCTGGAACTGCTCCTCGACTTTGACGTTTTTTACGTTCCAGACGATTTCTTGGCGCTTTTCTTTCCTGATTTTTTGGTTGACTTTTTCTTGCTTTTCGCCATAACAATCATTACTCGTTCGCTTGTTGCGTTTATAAGCTTTTTGCCATTTTTGGTAAACCATTTTGGCTTAAAGAAAATGATAATCAAAAGAAAGAGGGCAAGCTTAGATAGTTTTATATAGCATTTTAACAAAAGAAATTCATGCGTGTGGGCAAATTGGCATTAATCTTATTATTTATATTACTTGTTCCGTCTTTAGTTTTTTCTGAATGGCCCATGTACAAAAGCAACATGCTGAGAACCGCAAATGCCTCTGATTCCGGCCCGACTACTCAAGACAACTTGTGCAACAGATATTCACCCGGCTGGTCCTATGGAACTCCGATTGCGGCGAACGGCACCGTTTTCTACGGCACAACATATGAAAATTCCCCCTCCCCCCACAATGGATATTTCTATGCAATAAATTATTCCAATCTTTCACATGTAATCTGGAGTTCCAACCTCGGCCCCTACTACAGCGTTTATTACTCTGCAGTTTACAACAACGGAACAATTTACTTCGGCGCAGAGGACATAATAGATGATGAATTCACATTCTATGCAAAAAATGCAACTGACGGGACTGTCAACTGGTCATATTCAATAACTTCTTCAAGCGGGGACGCAATGCAGAAAGGTGATCCTGTTTACTGGAACGAAACGATCTACTTTGGGCTTTACCATGATTACATGTACTATTTTTATGCAATAAATGCAACTGACGGAACTCACAAATGGAATTACTCAATTGATTCGGATTCACGGATTGTAACCTCTCCTGCAGTGTGGGATGGCATAGTTTACATAGGGTATTTCCATTACGATTCCAACGCAGCGCAGAGGTTTCATTACTTGGTTGCGCTCGATGCAACCGAAGGCACCCAGAAGTGGAATTACACCCTAAATACGCTTGACGTAAATGCACTATATGCTTCTCCTTCAGTTTACAATGGATATGTTTATTTTGCAACCCACTCCCGTTCCGAATCGCAGGACTACCTTGTCGCACTGGATGCAGATGACGGAAGCAATTATTGGAATCTTTCAGGGCAATGGGGAAGTTCATCCCCTGCATTTGACAATGGCTATCTGTATATTGGAAATGACAATCTGGGGGGAGAAGTCAACTTCTCGGCGCTCAATGCAGCAACAGGTGCGGTTGCATGGACTTACATTTTGCCAAAGGATGAGGATTACGCATACAATGCACTCGCGCCCGCAGTTTCTTCCAATGACATTGTCTACTTCAATGTGCTTAGGGGAAGCACTGCAACCTGCTCCCCTGGAATCTGCAGCATAGGTTCTCCATATGTCTACAGGGGCCTCTATGCGCTAAATTCTCTCACTGGTGCGGAC
>CAYTXD010000083.1:0-5799 GCA_964441305.1 Microcaldota archaeon | reverse complement strand
TTGGCAGCATTTCCGCTGTCTTTTCCCATGCGTTCTCAAAATCCTCCGCCGCCATCTCCCTAATCTTCTTTACATCAAGAGCCATATAACCAACTCAGCTAAATAGAAATCAGAATATTAAAAGAGTTACCTCTTCTGCTTTTCCCTGATTTTCCTTTTTACCCATTCAGACACGAAAATTTTCAGCTCATCAGGGTCGCGTATTCCAAGAGCCCAGCCGTAAGATGCGATTTTCCATGCAATTGAATCCATCTCGTCCCCCGGGATTATTTCTCCGCGGATGCCGTACTTGCAGTACTTGAAAAGCCCCTTTTCCATGTGCTTTTCCATCCTCTTGAGTTCCTTTTTCTTCTCCTCCCATTCATGCAATGTTCCGTACTTTCCCTTTTCCAAAACAGTTTCAAGCCCCTGCGCGATGTCCTCCCTTTCAGGATTGGGCTTCTTACCGCGCTTCTTTTTGCGGCGGTTCACCTCGCGAACCTCTTCAATTTTGTCACTAATTTCTTTTTCTTCGCGCATAGGTATCTTTCTCATTCCAGGAATAAAAAGGTATTGGAAACCAAGCAGAGGGGGAGAATCGAACTCCCCTAAGCCGGTTTCCGCATGCCCCTTCTTTTTGGGGTTTTACTGCAGCCGGCTGCATAGCCACTCTGCCACCTCTGCACAAAGGACCGCCAGCGCGGTCCTCTTGACTCCCCAGCAACCCTAGGATGAGATTGCCAGCGAGGTACTTAATTTTTCACAAGATGCGCTCTCTTTAAACCTACTTCTTCACTCCGCGCTCATCTTGTGCCTCGACTTTTCTACTCCACCCCCCATTAAGAAATCAATTAATGGGAAGTTTGTATTTTGAAGCAATGTCTATAAATGCATCAGCTAAATACTTAATGTTTTCGTCGCTCAGCCCGTAAACATTGAGCTTGAAGCTTCTTGTCGCGCCCTCGAAAATTCCGACTATTCTCTTTTCCTTCAGCTCGTGCGAGAAGAAAAACCCCCTCTTCTTATGGGTTTTCGCAACCTTGTCAAAAGTTTCGCTGGTGTTGACTTTTGAAAGCGTATGCTTCCTAGGCATTTCGCTTATCACTTTATTCCCGCTTATTCTCATGAACTGCTCTATGAAATACCTGCTGTGCTCCACTTCCTTATCCCAATTCTTAACCCTTTCTTTCACATGGGGAAATGATGCCATCATGCCAATAATGGGCGCACCCATCACTGTGCACCCCATCATCTCAACCTCCTTGACCCCGAACCTCCTCTTGCTGATATCTCCCTCTATATTCGTCTTCCTGAACACCTTCTCAACAAGCTCGCCGTTTCCTGCAAGCACACCAACCGGAGCAGGGGATGCCATGCTCTTGTGCCCGCTTCCCACTACAAAATCCGCGCCTATTTTCTTTCCGTCAACAGGCATTATGCCCACAGTATACGCGCCGTTGTACATGAATGGAATATCATATTCCTTTGCGATTTTTCCAATCCCCTTAACATCATGCTCATTTGCAAGCGAATAGTCAAAATGGTCCACCATAATAAGCTTGGGAAGCTTCCCTGTCTCCTTTTTAACCTCCTCAATTTTCCCTGCCGCTGCTTCCGCAGTAATAACCTTGTCCCCGCTTGCGGGAATTTCTCTCGGGATTCCCCCTGCATTCTCAATTGCAAGGTATTCAGTATAATGCCCCAGTTCGGTGAGCATCACTGGGTCTCCCCTTTCTACAAATGTGGAAACAACTGCCTGAAAGCCCCTTCTTGCGCCGGGCACGACCCTTGCCTTGTCCATGTTCACAAATTCCGCCAAGTCCTCATGGAACTGCCTTATGTTCGGCTTCTCTATCTTGTCAAGCCTGAACGGCTTCCTGCACAAGTCGCATACGGAATATCCGTCCCCGTATGAGATAAGCGCCTTCATCGCGTCAACAGTAAGCTTCCCCCCGACCTGTATCGGCTGTATGCTTATGTACTGCTCATCCCTGGTTCTCACTTCCACGGTTTCGCAGATTTTTCCAGTCATAATCCCAAATCCTCCTCAATCCTCTCAATATTTTTCCTTGCCTTTTCCACTGCCTTCTTTGCCTTCTTTTTCTGCTCATCCTTCAATTCGTGCTTGGGAACACTGTCCCTCAAAATGCCCCTTATGTCGGTTAGGGCGAATAATGCATTGAAAACTGCCTCCACTGATTTTTCCCCCATCCAAGCACCGCTTTTCTATTGCTCCCTTATCTTAATAATGTTATTGAAAGATTTATTCAATAAGCATAAGCACTATTTCTTTTCAAAGGCTTTTCGCATCCTTGTGGCTCCTGCCTTTGCCGCTCCCATCTGCCTTTTTGTTCTCTTGAGAAGCATTTCTGCATGATCCATTGCAGAATCCAAATTGCCACTCCGTATTTTCCTTTTAGCAATCTCGTAATGCGCAAGGTCCCTTTCCTTAACCGGGTCTTTTTTTGCCATGCAAGAATTATGCAGTCCGAGATTTATATTACCTTCTGCCCTGTCCCTGCTGCGAAAGCTCGAAGACAAAAAGCTCTGAAAACCTTGCATTCTCCTTTATGTTTGCCCCTTCCTTGTCAACATAAATCCTTACTTTCAAATTTTCCTTTTTCCCCAGAATAAGCTTTGTCTCATGCTCAAGGGAATTCTTCTCCCATGCCTGCAGTATTGCGAACTGGTTTGGCCTGAGCTCTACCGTTTCATTGAACTCAACAATATAATCTCCCTTTTTCAGCTTCCACCAGCCGTATTCATCCGACTTCTTTTTTTTCTTGGGCGTGAGGCACTTCATTTCCGCCTCCTTGTATTCACTGCCTCCGAAGTCAAGGCTGATGGGCTTTGTTGTTTCGCAAATGCTTTTCACCGTAAGAATAATGCTCCTATCCGAAACCTGGTGCTTTTCGCTAATCAGCGGGCGCACAAACCTCTCCATCGCCTCTCCGCTTAATATTTTTGTCATGGGTAAGCTTATCCTAAAGCACTTATAAAATTAACTAGTCCTTCATTTTTGATTTCACAAGCTCCGCAATATTGTCTGCGGCATTCACCCCTGTTTCGCTGTAAATTCCCCTGAAATCGGGCATCGTGTTTACTTCAATTATGTACGGGTTTTCATCCTTGTCGAAAGCAATATCCACGCCCGCGACCTCCATCTTGAGCGCCTTGGCCGCCTTGAATGCAATATCCTCAATTTCCTTTCCGGGCTTTGCCTTTTCAGTTGTCGCCCCAAGGGAAACATTGGTTCTCCATTCCCTGTTTGGCGCCTTTCTCCATATGCACCCTACAACATCGCCGTTGCATATGAATACCCTCATGTCCCTTCCGCTGGTCTTTATGTATTCCTGTATAACATATGGCTTCTCCATCTCGTCAAGAAGGGAGAACTGCTTTTCAATGTCCCTCAGCAGGTAGATGTCCCTGCCCTGCGTCCCGACCACCGGTTTCAGGACAATGGGCGTGCCTATTTTTGCAACTGCCTTAACCGCGGGCTCGAAAGAATAAACCATTGCAGTCCTTGGCACCGGAAGCCCTGCCTTTTTCAGGAAAAGGAGCGACTCGAACTTGTTCGCCCCAATTTCAGTAGACCATGCGGAGTTGATCATTTCCACTCCCAAAAACTCAAAATAGCGGATAGAGTGGATTTCATAGGAATTTGCCTTCGCAACCCTTCCAAGCCCAACCTCAAACTCAAAGCTCTTTTCGGTAAGGTCAAGCGAGTGCTTCTTTACATTTACAAGCTCTGCTTGCATGCCTTTTTCCATAAGTGCTTTTTTCAGGGCCGTAGTTTCCCACACCTCTTTTGTAAAATTATCTACAATAATGCCAACTTTCTTTGCCATAGAAAAACCCCATCGAGAAGGATGTTGACCTACTCCTGCAAGCTTTATTAATATTCCATAGGTGTTTATTCACGCGATCAGATGAAAATTGGAACATGTGTAAGCGCAAAGGGAAAGGCAAGGAGAGGAAAGCTAAAGGTCGCAAGGCTCCCAAACGGCGCCGACGTTGAGATACCAATCAAAATTGCCGAGGGAAAAAAGCCGGGAAAGACGATGTTCGTGTGCGCAGGCGTGCACGGGGATGAAATTAACGGAATCCACCTTCTCAAGCGCTTCACAGAGGAGCTCGACCTTTCAAAAATATCCGGAACAATCGTTATACTCCCTGTAATCAATGTCGAGGGCTACCGCGAAAAGAACAGGCTAGTTCCATATGACAACAAGGACCTGAACCGAGCATTTACTGAAAACGGCGATGACTTTACTGTTTCAAACCAAATAGCAATGACTTTGATGGAAAAGATAATCAAGCCCTGCGACTTTGGAATTGATTTGCACGATTATGGGCAGGGAAATGTGCTCACCCCCCACGTGCGCATACACAAAACAAAGAAGGCGGTGGAAACGCGGGAGCTCGGGCTGCTTTTTGGGACTGATATTTTGAAGAAAAGGATAGGCTCGGACGGAATGCTTGCAGTGGAGGCGCTAAGGAAGCTGAAAACTCCCATAATAACCGTTGAAGTGGGGGGAGGAATGCTCGTGTTTGACGAGTTTGAAAAGCCCGCAATGCAGGGACTGAAAAACATACTCGTACACAACGGAATGATGCAGGGAACAATTGTGCTTCCAAAAAAGCAGTTCATATTGAGCGAGGGGCAGGGGATCAAGGCGCCAATGGACGGAGTTTTTATAGGCAAGGTGAAGCTTGGGGATTTTGTAAGCAAAGGCGACCTGATTGGCGTAATTTACGACCCCCTCACAGGAAAGACGGACAAGATTCGCGCAAATGAGGACAGCTTTGTCTTCTCCCTGCGCCTCAAGTCAAAAACAGGAAAAGGTGAGGAAGTGTGCGTTCTTGTGCACTACAACAAAAAGACAAAGGAAAGCAATGCGGAAATAGTGTGGAACGAGCCGGTGCTTGGAAAAACAATAACAAAAGACGGCCTGTTCAGCAGAACCCTTGGATTTAGGACCTAAGTTTTTGTGCGAATTATGAAAGCTTCCTTTTCAAAAGCCCGATTACTGCTTTTGAATCTGCGCCCCATTGGCTTTCTCCATTGCCTGCCCAGTCTCCGCATCCATTTTTATTTTTTTCCGGGCAAATTGATATATGGCGTTTACGAGGAGATTAAAACAAAGGGACCAGAGGTATGACTACCTTGTTTCATATGGGGTGGAAAAAAGGAAGGCATATTTTATCTCAAGAAACCCCTTCATGAGCGCCCGCAGGTTTGTTGAGGGCATACAGAAAAAGAGTGCAAAGCAACGGAGAAATATTTCCCCGGGCACATAGTTTATTCCTTAAGCTTTCTTTCCAAAATTTCAATTACTATTTTTGAGTCTGCCCTTCCTTTTGTCTCTTTCATCACTTTCCCTGCAAGCGCGTTTATCGCCTTTTCATTTCCCTGTTTGTAATCTTCCACTGCCTTTTCATTTTCGGAGAGTACAGAGTCAACAATCTTTTCAATCTCCCCCTCGTCCTTTATGGTGCCGACGTCTTCCAGTCCCTCAAATTTTTTCTCGTCAATCATTTTAATTAGTGTTTTTTCCATCACCTTGTCCGTTATTTTTCCTGCAAAAAACTCCTTGAGAAGCTTTCTCACCCACTCCTCCTTTATTCCGCTTTCCTTGTAATCAATATCCCTGTAATTCAGCTGCTTCTTCAATGCACCGCGAATCCAGTATGCAAGCTTCTGGGAGTCAAACTCATCCGCCAACTTTTCAAACAAATCCCCAAGCTCCTTTTCAACAACCAAGAGCCATGCATCCTCTTCCCTTATTCCATGTCCCTTTACAATCTGCTTTGCCC
>CAYTXD010000082.1:3287-5808 GCA_964441305.1 Microcaldota archaeon | reverse complement strand
TAATAGCCTCGTTCATTTCGCTTTCCTCTATCTCATCCATCAGCTCCCCGAGCCCGTATGCCTTGTGGTTTTCCTTTGCATCCTTTCTCATCTCGTTCATTATTTTCACAAGCTCCCTCTTCTGGGGCGCGCTTATCTGGGGTATGAACTCTGAAAGCATAAACGGCGAAATCTTTCTCAGCGCGATTCTTATTTTCTTTCCGTCAATTACATTGGTGCTTTTTGCAAACTCGCCCTGCTTGAAACCCAAGTACTCTCCGTGAACATCAAAAACTACTACTCCCACTCTCCCCTGCTCCTTTTTCCTGCTGAGTATCTCCTCTATTATTACATTGGTGAGATATGAATTGTGAATCAAAACCGGAACCTTGCCTGCGATGAAATTATGGTTTTTCTCAAGAGCAATATCATAAACATGTCCGCCATGCGGTTCGACTTCTTCAACCTCTTTTACTGCGTCCCATAAAATCTCTGAACTGCCAATATTCTTCAATAATTCTATTTTCCCAGAACACTCGTTTACCTTATCCATTATATCCAAGCTTGCTTTCCTTATGCCCCCAATCATAAGTGACAGGTTTTCAACCGGAATAGTCCTTTCCCCTCTTTTGTATGTTGCCCACGCGCCCCGCCATAACCGGGAATGTTCATCAAGCAATTCCAGGGATAAATTCATTTCCTCCGCCAGTCCGAAAAGCTTTGGAGCAATTTCACGTTGGCCTATTTGCTTATAGCTTGAAAGGAACTTTTCAATTCTTTCATCCTTTTCTCCCTTTTCCATCAAAAATGCCTGGACTCCTTTCCCTATCTCAAGTATGCCATCAGTTACTGCAGTCTCCCTGCACAGGGCACGCCTTACTGTTGCCGCAGAAATATCACACTTCCTGCCAATCTCTTTGTATTGAATACTCTCCTTGTTCCTAATGCCTATAATGTGTTCCAGTGCGCTTCCGTATCCCTCGCTTGCATCCGGCAATGCATCAACACTATCGCAAAGGTACAGAAGCTCTTCGGCGCGCCTAGCAAAAGATTTCGCAAGTATTTTAATGCCTTTTCTGCTCAACTGGTCATCCCCTTTTTTGTACCTGTTTAAGTTATAGTTCACGCCCGTGCGCCTATTGATTTCTGATTCTGAAATTCTCAATTTCCTGATAAGTTGGTAAATTAATGGGGCCATATTTGGAATTACATCTATATTCGTGTTTGATTTTAATTTGCATAATTCTTTCAGCCTGTTTTTTTTCATGGGAATTGTTAAATGGATATTCTCATTGAACTTTTTCAAATTGTCTACACCAGTTACCATGATTCTATAGTAATTTCTCTTATATTGGCTATTCCATTTTGGATTTACTGTTGACAGAATTCCAAACCTCAGCAATAACACTGCCATTCCGCAGCCAACATTTTCACTGACTGAGCAGAACTCCATTGATGAAGCTGACTTGTGGACATGGCCGTCAGTGTCAAACATTGCGGAGATGAAGCCGGAAACGAACTCGCTATTGGAATTCAGAATCGTTTCGGATATCTCCTTCATTTTTGAAGATTCCTTCACTCCGAATACATCCCTGAGAACTTTTGTAAGGGTAAGAGAATAAGCTCTCAAATCCCTTTTTCTTATTGAAATTTTGAGCCCGAACAGTTCCTTGGCCAGCAATTTGAATTCTTCCTTCAATTCAGGGTCCACAGAGCTGTAGGCAATCAGGTTTCCCTTTACGTGCCCGTCCCCCATCAAAAGACCGACAAAACGCCCAAGCTTTTTATCAAGCTTAAGCATGCTCTTGACCGTTTTTCTCGAATTCCTGTATCTTATAAACTCCTGCCTGCCTGAAACTATTGAAAAATCGACCGTATTCTTGAAAAACTTGCCAAGGTTAATCTCACTCAACATTCCCTGGGGAAGAACTCTCGGAACTGCCATGAATTCCTTTTTCTTTATATCCTCAGCTTCTACCCACCTTCCTCCCCCCTCATCAAGTGCCATAATCGGATGTTCGGCGGTTAAGGTAATTTCTCTCCCACTTCTTGTTTTTATTGAAATCAACCTTTTAGGCGACGGCCTCCTGGTGACAGAATGCACTTTGTTCTTCACGAATCTGTATTTTTCATCCAGTGAAAGAACAGAAATTTCACCATTTACTTTCACAATCTCTGTTTCTCCCTCATTTTCAATATCTCCATTGGCAAAGAATTTATCCGCGATTTCTCCTATTTTTTTCTGCCTGCCATCAGAAAGGTAAAGCGGAGTGTCATAATTTACGCATTTTCCGAATCCGCTTTGGGCAAGTATCGCCACGTGCTTTTGTATCATCCTGTCCAGCCGCACCCTTGCTTCCACCTCGTCATGCGCCTGCAAATTCCCAATCAAAAGGCCCCCTTCATCAAACCCCAAAAACTCCTTGAGCATCTTCTGGTCGCACGCGTGCACCCTGCTTCCGGGTGCAGCGGGAAATGAGCTTCTGTTGAGCAAGCTTTCCTTGTAAACCCCCAGGGCTTTCACGTCCGCAATAACATATTC
>CAYTXD010000082.1:0-3277 GCA_964441305.1 Microcaldota archaeon | reverse complement strand
CCCAATCTTCAGTAGGAAAATTATCGCTCATTTTGGTATTTTTCATGTATTCTGCAACACTTTCCGCCCTCTCAAAATACCTGTTTGCCCTCGTAATCTCCGTAACAAAGCCAATAAGCGTCCCATCCTCAGTTTCGCTCTTGACAAACTGCCCCTTCTTCACCCTGTTGCTAGTAATAACGAAAGAAAACTTATTCGTAGTCGGCCCCTCCATTGTTGATATTACTGTCCCTAGTTCCATGCACAGATTACGCGAAGCATGTTTAAATACTTAAGGAGGGGGTGAGTTTCCAGTAGTTGAATTTTTTAATTTTACATGTTTGATTATATTATGAAACAAAAACCGCAAAAAGCAAAAAACCCAATTTCATACGCGCGGGAAAAAACGAACATTTCCAAAAATTTTTTTTGGCAGGGGAAAACGATAATCCATGCGGCTATCTTTGGGGCCTTCCTTTAGAGAAAGCGGAAAGGGTTGAGCTTTCTGAAAGGAACTATTCAACCATCAAGCAAAAATACGGGATTGGAAGGAAATTTGCAGATGAGCTTTATTCCATCCAGAAGAAAAGGCATGCAGAACTTGCGCCTGAAGATTTCGTCAGCTTTCTTCATTCATGCGGCATTGGAAAGCCAAAGGAGATGGAAATGTTCTACAGCATAACCGAACTTATCCGGCTCACCAAGACCGATGCTGCAAATATGAGGCGTACTGCAAGATGGGTCAGGAAAATGCAGGAGCGACTGGAAAAAAGCAGAATTGAAATCCCTGAAAGCGAGCGCATGCTTGCAGGAAAGAGGAATTCTTTTCTGATTCCATGGGGCGCCGCAAAGGTGATAATTGATGCGGACAGGTCAACAAGGCAAGAGGCAACCAAAAATCCGATGCTTTTCCGGGACAAGCTTCTGAGGGAAAAGGCAGTGGATGCCCTGTGGAGGGGAGAAAAAAGCAGGGGAGATTTTCTGCCTGAAACCACTCCCGAAATAATAAGGGACTACAACGGCAAGATGAGCTTCTCTGAAACCGCTGAAAAATACGGCCTAACATACGAAGAGCTTAGAGGAATATTTCATTCCGCAAAAAAAGAAGGCTACTGGCTGAAAACCATGGTTGATTCCGAGAAAGATGGAAGAATAGTCGTATAGTGTGGAATTCCCCTCAATTAGCACATTTTAAAAATTCTCACTGCGCAATTTTGCCAACAAGCTTAGGGGAATTTATATGGTTAAAATAAAGCCTTTCAAAGCAGTCCACTACAACCAAGGAATGTTTGATGACATAAGCAAGCTGCTTGCCCGCCCCTACGATGTTTTCGATGATGTGGAGCGCGACCTTTATTACAATATTTCGCAATACAATGTGGTCCGCCTTATCCGCGGAAAGGAGATGTCTGGAGACAACGGGGAGAACAAGTACATCCGAGCGAAGGAATATTTTGACCGGTGGCTGGAGGACGGCATTCTTGTTGAGGAAAAGGCACCCTCACTTTTTGCGTACGAGAAAATTTACACAATAAAGGGGGAAGAAAGAAGAACGCTTTCGCTTGTTTCCCTTGTAAAAGTTGAGGATTACGAAAGCAAGGAGATTATACCTCACGAGGACACCCTGCCCCATAAAGTGGAGGACAGGAAGGCGCTTTTCCGCGCAACAGACGCCCAGTTTTCAGTAATATTCGGGCTTTACAAGGATGATGAGAAAAGAGTGGAAAAGCTAATGGAAGAAGAAATGGAAAATGAGCCTTTCATTTGCGTTGGAACAAAAGAAGGGGCCCAGCACACATTATGGAAAATTGAAAATGAGGAAAACATAGACATAATGCAAGGGCTCATGGGGCCAAAAAACCTTCTTATTGCGGACGGGCACCACAGGTACAAAACCATGCTTACTCTGAGAAACGAGGAAAAGAAAAAGAATCCCGAAAGCACAAAATATGATTATGTACTTTTCAGGCTTGTGGCAATGGGCGACGGGCTGACTGTGCTTCCGACCCACAGGGTTGCAAAGCTAAACAGGCAGCCGGAAAAAATTATCGGAATGCTCTCCCCTCACTTCATTTTCAAGGAGCAGGAGTCGCTTGATTCCCTCCTTTCTTCGCTTTCCGAGATGCACGAGTCAGAGCACTGGTACGGGGTGTATTTGGGCAAAAAATACTATCTTGCAAAACTCAAAAGCGAGCTCGACCCGAAAGAGCTGATTCCTGGCAAAAGCTCCCTGCACTGGAAATCACTGGACATGGCGATACTTCACAAATTCGTTTTCGAGAACCTTTTTGGAATCCAGAAAGAGCAGGTTGACAGGCAGGAAAAAGTCAACTTCATAAAAGAGGAAAAAGAGGCAGTAAGCAAAGTGGACTCGGGGGAATTCGACTGCGCATTCTTCCTCAATCCCCCGAATGTTGACGAGATAAATCGCGTTGCGGAGGCAGGCGACAGGATGCCCCAAAAGACGACCTACTTCTACCCGAAAATGCTTTCCGGAATGCTAATGAGGAAACTCTAAGTGTACTTGCTTCTTATCATCCTATTGAAATAATGCGTGCTGCCCGTTTCCAAATCAGTGTAATTGACAACCAGCGGGGTTTCGTAATAAACTCCCTTCTGCCCAGAGGGATAGCCTGTTCCGTTCCATATGTATGTTTCCCCCGGCTCTAACGTTTCAGAAGGATAAGAATCAATACTTCCCAGCGATATCTCGTCCATCCTTATGCTGTCCCTCCCGAAATTCTCAAATGCAAATGCATAATCCCCGCTTGAAGAAATGTAGAATTCCTGAACAACCAAATCCCCAATCCTAAGAGAAATGGTTTCAGCAGTAATGAGCGTATCTATGCTAAGGTCTATTATCCCCATCTGGTAAAGCAGGGTAATATTCAGCCCTAATATGAATATGGCAAACGCCCATGTTGCAAGGTATTCCACTGATGATTGTCCTTTTTTCATTCAAGCACCCAATGCGCTGAATAGCATCTCAATAATTGATTTGACCATTGTGAAAACTATCAAGCTTACGACTATAAACGGTCCCACATACTTCAGCCCCTTCCTTTCGCTTCCCTCATTAATCACCCCAAGGAAAAGTGCGGCAAAAAATGCGGAGGAAACCAATGAAATGGTCGCATAAAACTCTATTTTGTTAACAATTTCTTCCCCAATTGCATTTCCACCTGTAAAAGGAAGGAAAGTCGCCCCAGATTCCGTTGCATATTCCGAAAAGTCAAGCTCCGCGCTCTGCTCGCTCAGCCTTGCAAATGCGCCGGTTGTATTAACGGATATGGCAAAT
>CAYTXD010000081.1:0-5846 GCA_964441305.1 Microcaldota archaeon | reverse complement strand
TCTGCCATTCAAATCACCATTATTCCTTTGGCGCCTCTTCTTTCTGTTCGGGCTTTTCTTCTTTTGGCGCCCCTTTCTTTTCAGAACTCTCCTTCTTTGGCCTATCCTCCTCTTTCTCTTCCTTCTCACCTTCAGGGGATTCTTCCTTTGGCGCCTCTTCTTTCTTCCCCTCTTTCACTTCTTCCTTTTTCCCTGGTGCCGGCCCTTCTTCTTTCTTCTCCTCCTTTTTCTTACCCCTTTTCAGCAGATATTCCGAGTCAACAGACATCGCCTCTTTATTGTCGTAAACTCTTGCGGTTCCCTTTGCCTCTGTTGTGCCATAGGATGTTTCAATCTTGTCAATAAGGAGAAGGTTCTTATCGCACCCAAGCTCTGATGAAAGAATGTTTTTTACTTCCTCTCTGCTTGGAGTGCTTCCCTCAAACATCAGGGTGAATTCTATTTCCTCCCTGTTTAGGGACTTGTTCTCAAACTTGTTGTCAATTTCTATTTCCATATTGTTCACCTACTTGATTACCCTCTGTATTGTTTTTTTGCCCATTGATTCCATAAGCTCCACTTCTTTTCCTGCTTCAAGCTCCCCTTTCATCTCTTCAGGTACGTTGAGCTCAAAAATCTCAAAAGTTTTGGTGTCCATAAGCTGGGCTGTTCCGCCATCAACGCTTACAACCTGTGCGTTATTTCTCTCGATAACAGGAACTTCCACATCATCCGCAGTTGAACCCAGCCAGTTTTTTTTGCTTCCGTTGAATATGTCTATCGCCACAACTCTCAGCTTTGCGGCCCCGTGCTTGCCCGGCTTGCTCTTGTCTATGGAAACTACCTTGCAGGCCTCGCCATCTATTATAATATATTTTCCAACTTTCAGCTCTTTCGCGGATGCATAAGACTTCTCCATTCTACCCCTCCGTAAACATTTGAAATACCGAAAACACGGTGGGAAGATTTTTAACAAGAGAATATTTAAAGTTATTTCATGCTTTTCGACTCTCATTGTCACTTGGATTCCTTCAAGAAGATTGAAATGCCCAGCAACATCACTGCAGTTACTTCCGGCCACTCTCATGAATCAAACATAAAGAATTTGGAAATCTCCTCATCTTACGAAAAGGTTTACTGCTCACTTGGAATAGCGCCCCAGACTGCAATAATTTCAAAGGAAACTTCTTCCCGGCTAGACGAGTGGATTAATTTTATAAGAAAAAGCCAACCTTCCGCAGTAGGCGAAGTGGGCCTTGATTTTCATTGGGCAAAGCATGATGAACAAAAAGACCTCCAAAGAAAGGTTTTCAGAGAATTCATATATCTTGCAGAAGAGACGAATCTTCCAATGGTAATTCACTCGCGCGATGCTGAATCTGAAGTGCTTGAAATTCTTTCCCAGGAAAGCTTCTCCAAAGGAATAATGATGCACTGCTTTTCCGGAAAGCTTGCAGAGGCAAAAAAAGCGCTGGACATGGGCGCCCTAATCTCCATACCTCCCATGAAATCCAAGGAAAGAAAGAAAACGATTAAATATTCGCCCATTGATAATCTATTGCTGGAGACCGATGCCCCCTATATTGGCAAAACCCTCTCAGATGTCAGACAATCTGCAGAAATGGTTTCAGAAATCAAGGGCATCCCCTTGCAAAAGGTTGAGGAGATAACATATGAAAATGCCGCTGGATTCTTCCAAATTAAGTGATAAGATGATTGAAAAGCTCAAGAGGGTGCTCTCCAAGAAAAAGGAGAGGAACATCGCCTTATTCATAGACGGGCCAAACATGATAAGGAGGGAAATGAACCTGGACCTTCCCAAAGTAAAGAAGGCGTTGGACAAGCACGGAAAGCTTAAAGTGAGCAAAATCTACCTTGACCAGTTCGCGTCCGACAAGCTTATCGAGGCAATGGCAAACCAGGGTTTCGAACCCATAATAACCACCGGAGATGTGGACGTTACAATGGCAGTTGAGGCGATGCAGCATGTTTTCAACCCCGCAGTCGACACAATTGCCCTAATGACCCGCGATATAGATTTCCGCCCTGTTCTGGTAAAAGCAAAGGAGCTGGGGAAGGAAACGATAGTAATAGGCGCAGACCCCGGATTTTCCGCAGCACTGAAAAACACCGCAGACATTGTGATTGAGGCGGAAAGCCAATAGGTGTTTTCTTGAATTTTGAGAATTATAAGCTTCCTGAAGGAAGCATAATAGTTGCATTTTCCGACAACTCCTTAAGCATAGGAACTCTCAAACTAAAATCTGGAAAAGTATTGCAGAAGCACAACCGCCCAGCGACCGAATCGCTTTTCCAGCTTAAGGGCAATGCAAAATAAAGCTTTTTGAAAACGGGGAGGAATCAGAGCAGACGTTGCAAGAAGGCGAATCAACCGACATCCCGCCAGGCCAACACCACATCCACTCCAACCCTTCTGCTTCCGAATCAATCACTCTTTGGAAGATAAGCGGGGACATACCGAAATTATTTAAAGCACAAGGAAAAACCCTAAAGCATAATCCCCAGCGCGATTTTTGCGAAGTTTTAAAAATTGTTTATGCCTAACTTCTGCTCAGCTTTTATTTTTTGGAGGGATAAATATGGCAGAAAGAAGACCATTTGACTTGCTAAACGGCGCGCTTAACAACAATGTTGTTGTCGGGCTTAAAGGACACAGGGAAATCAGGGGACTGATGGTATCCTACGATGTTCACATGAACATAGTGCTTGAAAAGGCGGAAGAGCTTGAAGCAGGGGAAGTAAAAAGAGGAATAGGCACCATCCTTGTTAGAGGGGACAGTGTAGTCTATATCTCACCCGCTTAAGCTTAGACTTTTCCTTTTTTGAAGGCGTTCTCAATGAGCTTGAACGCCTTTTTCCTGTTTTTCCAGTTAATGAAAATCATTACCGAGTCAAAGCTGGTAGTGACGCTCAATATATCTATGTTGTTCTCTCCCAGAGGGCCGATAAGGTGGGAAAGCATGCCTGGAGAGTTCAAAAGCTCCTTTCCGTTAATGCTCACCAGGGCAATATTCTTCTTTGTAATCAGCGCCTCAAAAGCTGTTTTCTGCATTATCACTTTTTTCAAAAGCGAAGATGCCTTTGGGCCTGATTCCTCATCCACATAAAATGTAATTGAATATTCACCCGAAGATATTCCCTGCACGTTTATTTTCTCGTTGAAAAGCGCCTTGGAAAATTTATAGATAACTCCTGGAGTAACTCTCGCCCTTGAACCTGCTGCAGCAAGAGCAGTCAGCGGCCTTTTGTAAAGCTTCAAGTCCATATTAACACCTCGGTTTGAATATTGCAAGAGATATTTAAAACCTATCTGCACTTAATTAAATGCATGGGCTCGTAGCGTAACGGCAACGCACCCCCTTGGCAGAAACTTTTTGGGAAAAAGTTTCATCAAAAACTTATTTGCTAAGGAGTTTACATAATGGGGGAGACTGCGGGTTCGATGAACCTTCTTTCGGTTAACCAAAGAAGCTTCACCAAGAAAGACAGTTTGAAAATCCCGCCGAGTCCATGTTTTTCTTTTTGCTTAACCAAAGGTTTAAAATCATAATAACGCATTATCGATTCATGTCAGACCAGCTAGTGGAGCTAGTTCTCTCCGCAATTGCGTATGTGGAGAAGATAACCCACAAGTTCATCCCGGAAGCTACGGTGGACCAGAAGGAGGATGTTTACGAAACCCTTGATTCGGGCTCCAGGCCAAGCTCCGACTATTTCATCATGGTTTCACTTTCCGCAATAATCGCAACTGTGGGGCTTCTCATAAACAGCCCCGCCATAATTATCGGAGCTATGCTGGTTGCGCCGTTGATGCTTCCAATACTTTCTATTTCCCTTGCATCCGTAAAGGGGGACTTGAGGCTTTTCTGGCGCGCATTCGAGGCAGAAGCGAAGGGAATGATTTTTGCGGTATTCATCGCCTTCATCATAGCGTACCTTCTAAACTACATAATCCCATTAACCTCAATCCCCTCCGAAATAGCTTTGCGCACAGAGCCGACCTCGCTTGACCTTTTTGTCGCGCTTGCAAGCGGAGCGGCAGGGGCGTATGCCCTTTCCAGGGGCCTTAATGCAACCCTTCCGGGAGTTGCAATCGCAACAGCGGTCCTTCCTCCGCTCTCGGTAATGGGAATAGGGCTTGGGGTTCACAGGCCTGAGCTTGCGCTTGGCGGCTTCACCCTTTTCCTTTCCAACGCAATAGCAATAAACTTCGCCGGCTCGGTGGTTTTCTGGCTTGTCGGCTTCAACCCGAAATGGTCCGCAACTGCCGAAAAGGAAACCGCAAGAAGGCTTCTTATTTCTCTTGCCCTGTTGCTCATAATTTCAATTCCCCTGGCGTTCTTCCTTTACACAAACGTAACAACAGAAAGCACAAAAAGCACGATAGAGCGCGTGATAACCGAAGACATTGGCGTGCGCTCAGAGCTTGTCAGCGCAACTTCCGGAATAGACCCTGAAACAGGGGTCTTCACAGTAACAGCGACAATACTCTCCCCGAATGAATATGAAAAGAAAGATACGTCCAAGCTCAGGGAAAAGCTTGTAAAGGAGCTCAACCGCCCCCTAAACCTTAACCTGAATGTGCTTGTTTTCCAGTCAAAAACCGCGACAGTGCAAAACAGTGCCTAGTGTGCCAGCCCTTTGTCTGCCTTCTTCAACACTTCTTTTGCATTATCATAAGTCAATCTTTCCAATGCATCCCCAAACTCAAGCCACTCAAAACCCTTATGCTCAAAAGAGGTTTCCACTCTCTTTTCCTCGGTTTCCGCAAGGTAAAAGAAAACCTCCTTGTAAATTGTCTTTCCATCCTGCTTGTAATAGTAGCTAATTTTCTCCTCAAACCCTTCTACAAAATTAAGCTCCCTTATGCCTGTCTCCTCTTCAGTTTCGCGCCTCACAGTTTCCCTGTTGCTCTCCCCTTTCTCAACATGGCCCTTTGGAAAATCCCAATGCCCTGCATCATAGTGCAAAAGAAGGTATAGCACCTTTCCATTCTCGCGGCGAAAAACCACTGCCCCTGCTGATGTTTCTTTTGGCATGGATAAGGCTAAACAGAATTAAAATAAAAAACAATAGCCCCGATAGGATTCGAACCTATGTCACGAGATCCAGAGTCTCGTATCCTTAACCACTAGACGACGGGGCTGTTGAGCTATACTTAAGCGCCGCTCTTCTTAAATCCTTTTCGCTTTTCCAATCTGCTTTACTTTTCTAATGTATCCATCAACATCAAATTTTCTCTCGCACCCGTTCCTGTTCATGTACCTTACCATCCCAAAGATTTTCCTTTCCTTCCAAGGCCTGTCATGCACCCCTCCGATTGCCCAGGCGCACCCAACATATCCGTTTGGATCCCTTCCATCAAGTTCATATTTATCATTAAGCCCAATAGCAACCTCTAATGCTTTTTTCGGATTTTTTGTCCACTCGAGTATCTTCTTTGCCCAATACATTCTCATATATCCATGCATCTTCCCCCTAAGCACCATTTCCTTTTGCGCGGCATTCCACAATCCATCATGGGTTTTTCCTCCCTCGAGCTCCTTTTCCGAATATGTGTACTCCCTCCTGTCCTTCATATGTTTCTTCAAACTCTTCCTTGCCCATTCAGGGAAACCTTTCACAGAACTATAATTTCTGTTATAATGGCAGAAATTGTCGGAAAGCTCCTTTCTCACAACCAACTCCTCCAAGAATTCTTCTTTTTCTTTTTTTGCCGCCCCCGACTTTTGAATTTCAAGCGCTACTCTCTGAGAGGAAATATTTCCAAAATGAAGATAGGGGGAAAGGTTTGAAAGGGCATTTTCATTAGGGTCATTTCTCTTTTCCGAATATTCTCCTAATTT
>CAYTXD010000080.1:0-5939 GCA_964441305.1 Microcaldota archaeon | reverse complement strand
GCAACCCAAAAAAAGGTTCGAACCCATGGCCTACTGGTGACTCTTAGTATACAACTAATAAGAGCCAGCCGCTCTGGCCAGACTGAGCTACGGGCCCGCGAGGTAGATATTTAATAGCATTATGAATTTAAAGCTTGTGTAGTGGTTTGATGATTGTGGTATTAAGAATAGGGCACAGGATTGAAAGGGACAAGAGAATAAGCACGCATGTTGGGCTGGTGGCGCGCGCGTTTGGGGCAGAAAAAATAGTTTACAGTGGGGACAGGGACGGAAAGCTTTTGGCGGGGTTGAGAGACGTTTCAAAAAACTGGGGAGGAGGATTCGAGGCGGAGTACAAGCCATGGAAAAAGGTTGTCGGGGGTTGGAAGGGAAAAATAGTGCACCTTACCATGTACGGGGAGAAACTGCGGAAAAAAATCAAGCAAGTTAGAGGATGGAAGGAAGATTTGCTGGTGGTTGTCGGGGGGGAGAAAGTCCCCCCTGAAATATATGGGGTTGCTGATGCGAACATCGCGGTCACCAACCAGCCGCATTCTGAAGTTGCCGCGCTCGCTGTTTTTTTGGATTGGTACGCAGATGGGAAAGAGCTTGAAAAAAAATTTAATGGAAAATTGAGAATAGAGCCAAAAAGCAAGGGAAAGAGTGTGCATTCGTGTAGAAAATAGAGAAATGTATTTATATTAAAATGCAGAAATTGGCTTGGGCGAAACCATGGCTGCGAAAAAAACAACAGCGAAAAAAAAGAAAAAGAAGGCAGCCGGGAAAAAAGCAAAGGCCAAAATACCCAAAAGAAAAACTGCGAAAGCAAAGGCCAAACCAAAAGGCAAACGGCCCACAAAAAGAAAACCTACTTCTGCAGGAAAAAGCAAAAAAAAGAAAGCCAAAACTAGTTCATGTGGAGGAGCCAGAAAAAAGAAGAGAACAGTAACAGGAAAAAACATGCCGCTAAAGGGCAAGGTAAAGAAAAAGAAACCGCGGAATAAAGCAAAAAAGAAAAATTTCTCATCTGTTCTTTCCAGCGCCCAGGTAAGGCAGACGCTCATAGAGACAGGGGGGGAAAACGCGCTTGCAGTGATACAGGAGTTTTCCACTGACCTTACAGATGGAGAGCTTGCCAGGCGGGCGAAGATTAGGGGTAGTGAAGTGCGGTCTGCACTGAACCGCTTGCACTCGGGGGGGCTAGTGAAGTACACCAGAAACAGGGACAAGGAGAGCGGATGGTATACCTACCTGTGGTCTGTTGATGAAGAGAAGTTGAACCGGCTAAACAAAAACGAGGAGGGAGGAGAGGAGGTAAACAGAAGGGAACATGGAGAACACTATTTCTGCCAGAACTGTTCGGAAAACAGGAAGATACCTTTTGAGGAAGCCACAGATTTGCTTTTTAAGTGCAGGGAGTGCGGCAGCTACTTAAAATATTTGGAAGATGACGAAGAGGAACTGGGCGAAGGAATATAAATTCCGTCTTTTTAAATTAAATATATAGCGGGGTGGGGTAGTCTGGAGTGCCCGCTGGGCTCATAATAACTACAAGTTATGAGAAACCCAGAGATCGGTGGTTCAAATCCACTCCCCGCTATTTTTGTTTCTTTAGATAGGAGACCCCATACTTCCGGTATTTGGGTTCGTGTTTGTTGTGTTTTGTTCTTTTTTTGAGGTTTTTGGGTGTTTAAATATGTTTAAATTAAAAAAGGAGGTATTATATATTATTATGTAACTATAGTTACATTATGTTATTATATGTCTATGATTTGAAAATAAAAGGATTAAAAGAATACAATACACTAAAAAGAAGATTTTATTACGATTTAAAAAAATCAAAGCTTGCTACAGCTCCCTGGAGAACTAAATCGGTTTTATTAATCTCTGATGACCTGGAAAAGGAAGCAGACGCCTTCTTTTCTAGATATGCTGGTTTTATTGAGGTTTACAAGGCACGAACAAACACCCTAAACAGGCTCTAATACCGGAACAAGGGGGTCTGTCTGAAATAGAAAGAGGGGGCTATTCGCCCAGTTCCGCACCGCCACTGCGCGAGACAACCACAACATCCTCAACGGACTTAACACTCTTGTACAAAACACTCTTCTCCCTGAGAATCTTCTTTGCCTCATCTCTGGAGATGGATGAAAGGGGCTCCATGGTTAGCCTCACGACCTCTCCTCTTTCAAGGTCAATCACCATGTCCTGCACTCTCCCCAAAAACCTTCCAGAGTCAGTGTAAATGTCCATCCCATATATTTTTGATACCTTCATGCTCATGCTACCACCACTTGTGCTTGGTTTATACCAAAAGTCCATTTACCCGCAGTTCTTTAAAAATCTTCCTTTTTTCTGCCTTTACATTCGCCGCCCCGTGCCAACATTCTTTAATTTTCCCGAAAATATTATTGCATGGCAAAAGAACCTGTACACTGGGCCGACCGGCTAGCGGAAGTTGTTGTGAAAGACAGAAGAAGAAAAACATACACATGCGCGGCAGGCATCTCCCCTTCCGGCACAATCCACTTCGGCAATTTCAGGGAGGTGATGACCGCCCATACCGTTTACCGCGGCCTCAAGGAAATGGGGAAGAAAGCGAGGTTTATATACTCGTGGGACGACTACGACTGCTTCAGGAAAGTCCCGGCAGGCATAGACAAAAAATTTGAACAATACCTTGGAATGCCCTACGTGGACGTTCCCGACCCAGACGGAGAACATGACAGCTACGCGGAAAGAAACGAGAAAAAATTCGAGGAAAGCCTTCGTGCGGTGGGCATTGAGCCCGAATTCAAAAAACAAAGCGAAATGTACAGAAAATGCAAGTACAAAGAGGGAATCAAAACTGCGCTTTTGAACAGGGGGCCGATAAGGGACATATTAAACAAATACCGGGAAAAACCGCTTCCAGAAGAATGGTATCCTCTTGTCGTCTACTGCCAGGAATGCAAGAAAAACAACACCAAAGTTCTCGATTACGATGGTGAATACACCCTGACTTATGAGTGCAAATGCGGCAACAGGGAAACAATTAATTTTAGCAAGAACGGGATAGTCAAGCTCCCCTGGCGCGTGGACTGGCCGATGAGGCAGGCATACGAGAAAGTGGATTTTGAGCCCGGCGGAAAAGAGCACAGCACCCCCGGGGGCTCCAGAACAACCGCAAAGGAGATAATCGAGCAGATATACGGCTCAAGGGCGCCGGTCTACCGCATGTACGATTTCATAATATTGAAGGGGCAGGGGGGGAAAATGTCCGGCTCACTTGGCAACGTAATAACACTTGATGAAGTTTTGGAAGTTTACGAACCCGACATTGTGAAATGGCTGTTCACTTCAACACGGCCGAACAAGGAATTTTTCGTCAGTTTTGACTTGGACGTGATTAAGACATACGAGGACTTTGACAGGTGCGAACGCATTTACTACCGGAAAGAAAAACTCGAGAACAAAAAGCGGCTTGAAAATGAAAAGAGAAACTACAAATTGGCTGCCACAAAAACACACCGCTCGATGCCCCTCCAACCAAGCTTCCGCCACCTGTCGAACATAATACAAATTCACAATGAATACCCCAAAATAAAAGAGGAATACAAAGACCAGATAAAAAACGAAGCAGACGAGTTCCGGCTCAAAATGAGGGTTTCCAAGGTAACCGCCTGGCTGGAGAGCCATGCTCCCGAAGAATTCAAATTTTCGCTCAACGAGAAGACTCCCGAAAACCTTGAGATTACAGAAAAGGAGCGGGAAGCCCTCTGCACACTCGGGGAAAGGCTGGAGAAGAAAAAATTTGATGAAAAATCCCTGTCCGAGGAATTCTACAAACTTTCAAAAGAGGAATTCGGAATCGAGCCCAAGAAATTCTTCCTGGCGGCATACAAGGTTCTCATTAACAAGGCCCGCGGCCCGAAACTCGCCCCCTTCATACTCCTGGCAAAGGAAAGGTCGATAAAGCTTTTCAAAGGGCTTTAGCCCCTTTTTTAACATTTGCTTTCCAAATACCCCTATGTCTATTTCGTCCTATCTGACCGACAACGCAGAACCGCTAGAGAAGTTCATGGGAAATGTTATTCCCAGGGACGGCAAACCAGAAGAGGTATATGGGCTGATATGGGACCTTCTTGACAGGGGAGGGAAGAGATTCAGGCCACTCATTTGCCTTCTCTCCTGCCGCGCAGTTGGCGGGGATGCCGAAAAAGCAATACCCGCAGCGGTTTCAATAGAGCTTTTCCACAACTTCACCCTGATTCACGACGATATAATGGACGCGTCCCAATTAAGAAGGGGAAAACCCTGCCTCCACATAAAATACGGCACCCCTCTCGCGATAAACGCGGGAGACGGGCTTTTCATGATGAGTTGGAAGGCGCTTCTTCACTTGGACCTCCCCCCAGATAAAACAATAAAAACCCAGTCCAAGCTTCTTGGCTATTTTACCAAAGTTCTCGAGGGGCAGGCGATAGAGCTTTCTTGGCAAGGCAACCGCGGGTGGAATATTTCCGAAGACGACTATTTTTCAATGGTGGAAGGAAAAACATCCGCGCTTATAGAGGGCTCCTGCCATGTTGGCGCTTTTCTTGGAGGCGGAACCGAAAAAGAAATTGAATCCATTTCAGAATTCGGAAAGGCGGTGGGCACCGCCTTCCAAATACAGGACGACATACTGAACCTGGTGGGGGAGGAGGAAAAGTACAAAAAGGAAATAGGCGGCGACATCAGCGAAGGAAAGAGAACGCTTATGGTGATCCATTCCTTAAACAATGCTGGAGAAAAAAAAAGAAAAGACCTAATTTCAATACTCTGCTCCAACACCCAAGACAAAGGCGAAATTCTTCGGGCGATAGGCATAATCAAGAGTACCAACTCCATCGAATACGCCAAAAAAATTGCAAAACAACGTGTTGAAAAAGCAAAAAAAGGACTCTCAATCCTTCAAGATTCGGAGGCGAAAAAGAACCTTTTGGCAATGGCGGATTTTCTAATTGAGCGCGACTTTTAGTTCCCGTTTTCAACAATTTCAATGCAGAATCTAATGTGTTCCCTCAACCCCCCGCCACCCTTGGCTTTTTCAATGTTCCATTTCCTGGCAAGCTTCCCATACTTTCTTATCTCCCTTGACTGTTGCTCAATTACATCCCTGAAACCTTCCCTCTTGATTTCCTTTTCGCTCCATTTTCTTTCGCAAAGATACGGCCGCGCCTCGCAAATCCCCTTCTCCTCGGACGGGGTAAAGGGATACGCCCTGCAGGCATACGGCCTAAATTCTCTTGCCTCACACTTCCCGTCCCCACTAAGAAAAACACACTCTCCATCCTTTTTTCTCTTAATCACGACAATATACTCCTTCATGTTCCCATTCCAGTCATAAACAAAAAAACCAGGCGTCCACCCCCCCTTAACTCTTCTTTTCTCTCTACTTTCCACCATCTCGAATGCTTTCTCCCCAATCTCATTATAAACTCTCATAAAATCAAAAACAGTCATATACACCCAAAACTTTTTGCAGCATTCCGCGCTGCAAGATTTGCACGGCTCCAAAATTTCTCCCATACTTATTTAACTTCTCTTTACTTATTTAACACTTCTTGGTGATTTGCTTGGATATACCTGAATTTTCAAAACACGAGAACATCCCAATGCCAGAGCTTGAGAGCAAGCTTGACAAAAGCGAGATTGTTGCACTTTACCATAAAAACAAAATTTCATGCCTAATCGGGGCGGGCTGTTCCACAAAGATAAATACGAATCTTGGCGTATCCCTCTCTTCCCCTATTGAACAGGAGCTAAAAAAGGTTGAAGCCGCGATATCCTCCGGCGCAGACACAATAATGGATCTTGGCACAAAAGACATCTCCAAATCCCTTTCCTTAATTGTTGAATCTTCAACAGTGCCGGTTGGCAGCGTTCCCGCTTACCAGTGCGCGGGCCCGGGGTCGGAAGAAGATTTTCTGAAATCA
>CAYTXD010000079.1:0-5968 GCA_964441305.1 Microcaldota archaeon | reverse complement strand
TTCCGATCTGTTTCCTCCGCAACTCTCACCAATTCCGGCAAATCAATGAAAGTGTCCACTTTTAGAAAAGGAACCTCGCCTGCAGGGGTTTTCTCCCTTGCAACTTCGAATTTCTGCTTCTGGAACATTCCCAACCTCTTTACCCTTATCTCCGCAAACCCTTCCTTCAATATCTCTTCCCTGTCCATTATTCTCCCCTCACAAATGCAAGAAGCAAAATTCCCGCAATAAATACTGAAACCGGGCAGGACTCCTTCAGTTGCCCGACATCAATTCCACCTATTTCTCCTTCACTCTGATTCTGCTCCTGCTGCATGGAGGTGCCAACAGACGCTTCTGCAATATGCTCGTTAAGCCTGCCGTTCAGCTTATCAAGCTCCGCATTCAGCCCTGAAACTTCCTCGGGAGTAAGCGGCTCATCTGTTTCTTCATCTATTCCTTCTACCTCCCCCTTTATCTCTTCGTATTCTGCAGTGCCGTTCAGAAGCTCCTCCGAATTCTCAATTTTTTGCTCAATTGCTTTCAGCTTTTCCTCAAGCTCATCATAATCCCCCTCAAGCAGTATAAGCTTGTTGTCAAGCGCTCTTGCCTTCTGGCCAAACTCATCACCAAGCGCAAGTGCAAGCTGGTAATTCCCCTGCACCCCGTAAAGCTCCATCCTTCCAGTCATGTTCCTGAGCTCTGCCAAATCCTCTTCAAGGGACGGCTCAACAACATTTGCCGAAAGGCCATTTATTCTTGCCCCAAGGGAATTTTTCTCATCAACAGAATTCTCCTTCATCTCCTCATACCTCTCAACCCTGTTCCCGATATATTCAACTCTTTCATCCTGCGCCTCCTTCAATGCAGCGGCCCTTTCCGAAACAGTGGGAAGGCCTGAAAGCCCTGTTTTCAATGCCTCCAGATTGTCAAGGGCCTCGTCAACTTCATCAACCGATAAATTCATTTTCACGCAATACTCGAAACATGTCTCACACTCCTTTGTTTGTGTTATGAAAAGCCCGTTCTGCTCGTTTATTTCAACCGCCGCATCCCTCATCTCCTCAATAGATGAAATTTCCTGCTGAACTGTGGAAGGCCCGCTCTCAATATTCTCGATCCCGGAGAGTGCCTCCAAAACCTTTTCATCAAGCACATCCTTCTGCCCAACCCACTCCATCATAGAATCAATAAAACCGTCTGCAAAAATAATCCCCATGCAATTGGGCACGGACCTGCACGCAACCTGGCATGTCTGGTCGTCAATACACTCATGCGTATCAACCCCGGTAAGGCGCATGCACTCTGCCTCCTCGGGATTTCTGCTCTCGTTGAAAGCAATAATGGAATTTCTTATCGACTCCTTTCTCTCTTCGAAATCAGCTTTTGCGTAAATATCCGCCATAAGTATATCTTCAATTTCCTCTTCTGAAGAAACAAAACTTCCGCTCGAATCAATCAGCAATGTTTCCATTCCATCAATTACTATTAATGTATGCCCCCCTTCAACATCTACCTCCTCCACATCCTCGAAGGGCTCTGTATTCTGGCCAATGATTCCTGATGCGCTTGCCGAAAAAAGAACCGCAACCTGCAACAAAAAAACTAAAGCAAACGTTCCTTTCATACTACCACCTACAATTCAATTTATGCTTGGGCACTATTCTTTTAATCTATTTCCCTTGCCCCATCTTACAATCAGCGCATGAAACTCCTTGTAAACTTTCTCATCTTTTGGCAAATTTCCCTCGAAAACTTTCTTAAGCTCCCCATATCTCCTTTCTCCACATATCTCATATTTGCTGCAAAACCTCTTTGTATACGCATCAACCACAAACTCCGGTTCATGGTATGCATAAAGCAAAATTGAATCAGCAGTTTCAGGCCCTATCCCCCACAATGAGAGAAGTTCTTTTCTTTCCGGTGTTCGGCCCCCCAGCCCAAGAAAAAACTTTGCAAACTCCTTAATCTTCCTTGCCTTTTGCCTGTAGTACCCTGAAGAGCGTATAGCTAATTCAACCCTCTCCTCATCCGCTTTTGCAATCCTTTCCGCATCCAGCAATCCCTCGTCTTTCAATCTCAAAAGAGCTTTCTCAACATTCTTCCAGCTGGTATTCTGGGTAAGAATTGCTCCGGCGCAAACCTCGAATTTCTGCCCTTTCGTTTTCGGCAAAGAGTAATTTCCAGGGTGATAACTCCCCTCAACTTCAAGAAGCGGCCACCACCCCTGCCTCCCATATTTTTCCAAAAGCATTTCGTAAGCTTCCATAACTTCCATGAAAAGCTTATGACAAATGTTTTTAAACAACTTATTGCCCTTACTATTCATCGGGGTGGTTTATTGAAGGGTCAGATTTCCGCTGAGCTTCTTGTTGTTTTGGCAGTTGTAATAGCGATAGCCGTGCTTGTTGCTTCCCAGCTTCTCTCAACTGCCGAGAAGGCCGCGGGCAAAGTTGACGAGGGAACCGAAAAAGTCCTTGAGCAAACCGACCAGGCGCTCGGTGTGACATGCTACCATGAAGGCGAATCATGCAATACTGATGACGACTGCTGCGGGGATTTGGAGTGCAGTCTTGGCACATGCAAGAATTAGTAAACGGTGCAAATGTGTGTTGAAAAATATAAAAATTCAAAAAAGGGGCAGCTCTCCCTTGAATTCCTGATAGTATTCACAATATTTCTCGCCCTTCTTGTTGTTTCACTTTCAGCAATAGCAAAAATAAAGCAGGTGCAGGACAGGGAAATAGAAAAGAAATTCGCGGAGCTTGCCGCTTCCGATATTGCCAACACTATTGATGAGGTATGCATACTCGGGGAAGGAAACAGCAGAGTTGTGGGCACAAACTTAAACGAATTTGAGCTTTTCTCTACAGAAGAAAAGGAAATACAGATTGAGTACCAAGGCAGCTCAATATCCAGGGACACAATGTGCGATTTTGAAATAGAAAAAAGTGTTTTCCACGGCCAGGTTGCAGTATCCAATTCAAACGGAAAAATATCCATCAAATGAGGTTCCTGTCAAGCCAATTTTCTGCAAGAAGTTCAACAATTTCCATTGCCCTCTCAACAGGCGTCAGCCCATGAAGTTCGACGCTTCTTTTTATCTCCTTGGAAACTATCTCCGCTATCCTATCATTAAGATCATCAACAATTATTTTTGCGCCGCCTGCACCCTTTTTGCCCCCTGATGTTTCATCTCCGAAGCACGTTCCTATGTAATTGATTAGGGAATGGGCATCCCTCTTCCCATCCCTTTCTTCGCTCTCAAACTGGTTCCACCTAATGCTCAGCTTAAGGATTTCTCCAGAAACAATTCCAAGGAGAAGCGGCCTTTCCCCAAGCTTACTTGCATTTTTTTCAGGGATGCTCATCTCGTTTGCATAAACAGAATTCAAGATATATCTTTTTCCTCTTATTTCATTTTCCTTTTCCCCAAGCAGATGGGCAACCAATCTCTTTCCTTTTGATTTCCTGAACAATCCTTTGATATTTTCCTGCAACCCATTCTTTATCAGCTCATATCTGCCCGTAAGCTCCATACTCTTCAACAGCCCTTCAGGCGTTCCCGCCTTAGCTGTGGCCCTCAAAGCAATGGCCCCTCCACCATTCCCCGACTGGGAAACAAGCTGGATAATTTCAGACGCCCTCTTCAGGGTCTCTCTTGAAAACTCCGAACTCTGCACATAATCCCCGAATCTGTCCGGAGCAAAATCCGCTATCCTTGAAACATCCCCCAACCAACTTATTTTTCTTCTCTCCCCGTCAGAAAATTCAAACTCGCGAGATATCGCTTCCATTATGGAACCCGCATTGTGCGCGCCGTCATCAACATTGCCCTTTTTATCCAAAACCATCGATTCAAGAAGCGTCGGGGTTATTAGCGCGAAGCCCGCATTTTCAAATTTAAATGCTGCGGATAGGAATTCAACTCCCTTTTCGTGATGGTCAATCCAGATTCCGTTGTTCACTACGGTTTCTCCATCATCGCTTTGAACTCTCTCCTTCAGATTTCTGAACCCTCTGAAATTTCTTGGCCTCTCCTTTGATTTAAACCCACTCAATTTATCAAACAAACTCGAATTCACAAAAAGGTCAACGCAGAGAACATGCACCTTCCCCGGCTTATTCGCTCCCAGTATCTCCACAATGTTTCTGCCTGTTCCATCAACACTTCCATCATGAGGCGAAACCGCGTGCGCGCGGATGTCATTATCTTCCCCAAAAATACTTTCCAAAACCATCCTTGAAATTTCCGCAGAGCAAACCCCGTCCCCATCCCCATGGTAAAGCAGAAGTACTTTCTCCCCTTTCTTGATTTTTTTGCAAAACTCCCTTGTTCTTTCCGCGGCCCATTTTCTCTTCTCCGCCGGGATTTTATCAACTGCTTTTTTCCCAATGTCATCTACAGCGGGATAAGTTCTTACTGCTATCTCCGGATGCTTATGATTTCCTTTAGCTCCCCCTGTAATCTTTTGCATCATAAGCTCAGTCCAGCCCGTTAATTATGTTGCCCGGCTTTTTGACTTTTACAAACTCAATATCTGCTTCCTTCAAAAGCTCAAGCGCAGTTTTATCCGGGTAATCCGAATAAGTTACAAACCTGTCAATCCCTGCATTCACAAGCATTTTTGCGCACAGTATGCAGGGGGAGTGGGTGCAGTAAATGGTTCCCCCTTGCACAGAAATTCCATGAAGCCCAGCCTGTATTATCGCATTCTGCTCTGCATGCGTAGCCCTGCAAACCTCGTGCCTTGTGCCGGAAGGTATATCCATCTCATCCCTCAGGCACCCCGCCTCAAGGCAGTCTTTTGTTCCTTTAGGCGCCCCGTTGTAGCCAGTAGTAAGGAGCCTCTTTTCCCTAACTATCACTGCGCCAACATGGTGCCTCCTGCAGGTGGAGCGCTCCGAAACAAGCATCGCAATTTTCATGAAATACTCGTCCCAGCTTATTCTCGGCTTCACATCTCTCTTGAAGGCATCTCCCATAAGACCACTCTACTCTTTGCGCTTGATTTCTTTATAAATCTCTTGCAATGCGGAATGCAACTCCTCAATTTTTCCATCATTAATTATTACAAAATCCGCCATTTCCATGCACCTGTTCAGCTGCTGCTGCTTTCCCCCTCCCTCAAGCTGCTTTTCCTCCTGGCTTTTGAACTTCTCAAAACTCACATCATCTCCCGCCCTTTTCCTGCTCTTAACCCTTTCATACCGAACTTCAATTGGCGCGTCTATTCCCAAAAGAAAAAAATCCTCCTGCTTTTTCAACTCTTCAATCTCCCCAGGGTTGCGCAAACTGTCCACAACCGCCCTTTCCTCTCCTCCATCCCTTATTTTTTCAACTATTCTTCCCGCCAGCTCCCCGGCGCCGTATTTTTCCCTTATCTTGTTTCCAAGCTTGGCCAAATTGTCAATATTCTCCCCAACTCCTCTTTCTCTCAATTCCTCCCTCAAAATATCAGAGCACGAATGGTAAACAAATCCTTTTTCCATGAAGAATTTCGCGGCTTCCCCCTTTCCCGCGCCCAGCTTTCCGGTTAGACCTATTATCATTATACCCAATGGAAAATTATGTCGCAAACCTTAAAAAGAGCACCGCAATATCTCTTTCAGGTGATCAGTTGGCAACACACATAGAGGTTGTTACCTCCCCAAACTGCCCCTATTCAGAGGAGGCGGTTGAGATTGCGCGAAGGGTAATTACCAGGATGACCTCCGTAATTTTCACGGAAGTCAGCACAATAACAAGTGAAGGGCAGGAGATTGCCGAATCATACGGCGTGCGAAATACTCCTGCAGTAATAATAAACGGCAAGCTGGTGAATGTAGGCCTTCCTGAAGCAGATGAGCTCAAGAGGCATATACTTGGCGCAGTTAAAGAGGAACAGCACAGACTCAACTATTTCTTCTGAACCCCCACATCAGATATGAATTCGGCAGGGGTGCTGTTAGATTGCACAATATAAGTTTTAACGCCTGCCTCCTCCCC
>CAYTXD010000078.1:0-6046 GCA_964441305.1 Microcaldota archaeon | reverse complement strand
AATTGTTGTTTTCAAGGATGATGTGGATTTGGAGAGCTTCAGGAAGCAGATATCCAAATACAGCAAGGAGGCGGCCAAGCTGAGGCTGAAAATAAGGTTTGGGAAAGTAATGCTGACCACTATCGGCCGGCTTGGGGAGTTGATATGAGGAGGGCTGCTTTTTCATTTGCGCTTCTTTTTCTTGTTGCCCAGTGCATTGCCGTTTACTATGTGCCCCCTTTGGATGATGTTTCTGAAAGCAACAGGGGTGCAGCCGAATCGCTCATGCATTTTGGGTCCAATTTGGGAGGGGTTCCGGAAAACGAGATGAGCTATTCCCATCCTGTCGCATTTTTTGATGTCCAGGTCCTTTGCGCAGTGCCAGAGGTTGGGGGGATGGTGAGTGGGGAAAATGAAAACGAAATTTTATGGGCATGGGGGGAGGAGCATATAGAATATGTGAAAGAATACACTGGGGGCGGATGCGGGGGGCAGAGGAGTTACCGGGAGAAATGGTCTGCAGGGGAGCCGGAAATACAGGAGTTCAAGGCATATGTTGAATTCGCGGGAGAAGAGAGGGAGATGGAGCTTTGCAATGGCGGGTGTGAAAACCCTTTTCCCTCAATGTTCAGCAGCGAGGAAATTTCATCGGCAGAAGAAAGGATAGACAATGAAACTCATGAAATGGTTCCCAATTACCTGAAAGCAGGGGTTTACGGAAAGGTGAAATTTCCATATAAAGCTAAAATTGTAACTTACCGGGAGGAATGCCACAGCACTCCAGAGGGGGGCGAGGTGTGCAGCTGCGAGAGGGATGTGGATGGGCCTTTTGATGCAAGCGAGATTTTGGAGGGGGAATCGGAAAGGGAATTCGAGGTGGAGAAAGGGGATGCAGTTCCCTTTCTTTTCTACCCTTACATGCTGGAGGCGGAAACAAACCAGTCGGTCATGTTTTTGCACAGCAACAGGGAGGTGCAGAGGTTTTATCCCTTGATTGATGGCGAGGTGAGCGGCGCGGTTTACCGTTTTGTATATGAGATTGAAGAGGATGGGTATGGGGTGGAAAGAATAGAAGTTGAGGAGGTGGATATAAGGGAAATTCAGGAGGGGGACGGGAACATTACGGAAGTTTTCGAGCCCAATTCAGATATCCACTATAATGTTTCGGGGGTTTGTTCCGAAACCGAGTGCTACCCACTTGAGATAAACGGGAGCAGGAAGAACTATTCGGAATTCTATGTTTTTCAGACAGTTTACGGAACTGCGGGAGAGAAGAGGATGGGTTTTGTTTTTTACGACCGGTTCGGAAAAGAAATTTTTCTTGAGAGGAATATTTCATATAAAAAGCCGACCACCCTAAACGTCTACGGGGAGATGCGGGGCCTGAATAGCGTGGAGGTGAGTGCCATTCTTTACGGGGGTGGAAAGCCGCTGGATGGAAGGATGGTGAACCTTTCAGTGGAAGGGCAGTGGGCAGTTGCGTCCACCGGAAGTGACGGGAAGGTTTCCCGCGTTTTTGATGTTGAAAGCAGTAACTCATATTCAATAGGTGCAGAGTTTGAAGGTGACGAGGTATATTCCGAAGCATCATCGGGCAACATTTTGTTTTCAATAGGCACCGGAAGGTTTATCGACTGGGAGAAGTTTGGGGTTGCTCTTATTTTGCTGGGGTTTTTTTCCGGTGTGCTTCTGGCAGGGAGGGGAAGTGTCATGGGCGCGTCAATCCTCAACCCCTCCAGCGGCGCTATTGCGGGAATACTGAATTTCTCCGCGGGAAAGGTGCTGATGGACAACCTTAAAAAGCCGAGGACCAGCATGAGGTTCGGAGTATCTGTGGGCATAAGCAAGGAACCAAAAGGAGCAAAGGGGGGAGGGGGGAACTCTCCATCATCCCAGGGGCCAAAAACAAAGAAAGCCCCTTCGCAGAAAAAAACAAAATCAAAAACAAAAAAGGTCATGAACGCGAGGGCGCTTAGGGAAAAAAGGAGCGCGTGGGCGGTGAAAAAGAAAAGCCAGGGAAAAGGCAAAGCGAAAAAGAAAGCAAATAAGAGAGGCAAGAAAACCCCCCAATACACCCATGGACAGATTGCAATGCTTTCACAATTAAAGGCATTAAATATGAAATACTACAGAGATTTGGATAAAAAGGAAAACCTTAACAAAATAGTTCCGGAGATACATAAAGAGTATCAGAAAATTTTCAAAAAAAACCACCCTCGCGTTAAGAACCTTAAGCCTCCAAAGGTAATTCTTCTTAAGCAGAAGGATTTTGCCAAATTCTCAATATTTACAGATACAGGAAAAATCGTGACCAGCGGAAACGAATACAAGCTTGCCCTGAAAACACCTGCTTTCTACAAAAATGACACAATAGTTTTCAACAAGGATGTTGTGGATGCTGGCAAGCTCATCGGCTTTCCTTTGCCAAGCCACAAGCACATGGTTGCAGTTCATGAAGTGGGCCATCATTTCGGAAGTTTTGGGAACGTTCCGAATACGCTGAAGATAGATGAGGGAATGAACCAGAAGATTTCAGAAAAGATTGCAACAAGAACAATGGGCAAGGAAACCCGCACAGAATGGAAACAGTTTGGAGGGGTATTCGATATGTATGGTAAGAGAAAATACATGGTCACAAAAATGGAGGGGCTTGTTGGAGAGATTGCAATACGCGAGGATTTCATGGACAATGGGCTGAACAGGACTGCCAAAATACTTGAGCAAAGGACTGGAGACAAAAAGGCTTTAAGGAGCATACTCAGGGATGCAGAGAAAACTTCAGACACTGGAAGCTCAAAGAAGTTTGATAAAAGGATAGCACATTATAATAAATTGATTAAAAAGAGGTTGAAATGATGGATAAAATTGAAAAGGAATATAAGAAGCTCAAAAAAGATGGAATTTGGAAAGGAACTCTTGGTGAATTCAGGGAGTTCGGGCATGAATTTTACATCATAATGCAGGAATGCGAGGATTCGAAAACAGAGGATGGACTTTTCAAAGCACTGGATAAGCTGGACAAGTATATGGAAAAACTGAAGAAAAACAGGGAGCAGATTGTTAAGATGTATGTTCCGATAACCACATTGTACAGAAGGGCAAAAGAGGAATATCTTCCGAAAGTAAGGAAGAATGGGGGCAAGCGCTAAAAAACATTGTGTGGCAGAATATGATGGGTGAAATCATGGAATTCAAGTTCGTTTTTGCAGTCCTCGCTGCTGTTGCGCTTTCTTTTGCCGTAGTGACTATTGATTATGATAATGAGGATTTGTTTGATGAGACATTGAGTGACAAGGAGTATGAGGATATTTTCGGAATACGGGATTACAGCGGGGTTGGGTATTATGATGTCGTTGTGGTGCAGGTTCTGGATGGGAAGCTTAGGCCAGTGCAGAATGCAAAAGTGACTGTCACCTACCAGCTGAATTACGTAAAGGGATATGTAACTACCAGGGAGTTTCTTACCAACATAAATGGGAATGCAGTTATTCCAATATCCAACACTGAGGAAAGCGACCGGCTCAGGAAGGAGGATTTCACTGTTAATGTGGAGTATGCGAGTGAGAGTACCAGTGAGAGATATTATGTGCACAGGCACGAGAATGTAATCCAGCTCCAGCTTAGGGTTTACAATGCGGAGATAAGGGTAGTTGATGAGGGCGGTAGGTCTCTGGATGCAAGCGTAATAGTTGGCAACTACGGGGACAGGACTGGGGCAGACGGTTATGCGTTTTTCAGGGTGCCGCATGGCGAGCAGGAGATAATTGTAAGGTATGGGGCTGTTGAGGAGAGGACTGAAGTCGATGTTACTGATGATTTTGCAAGGACTTTTACGATTCCGATAGACCTGCTGAGGATGAGAGTGGTGGACCAGTACGGAAATCCGCTGAGGGCTGAAGTTGAAGTGAGGGGGAAAAGAAAGGCCACGGATGCGCAGGGTTATGTGCAGTTCGGGAAGCTGGAGAATGTCAATGTTGAATATTATGTTGAATACCAGGAAAAGAAAAAGAATGGAACAGTTAATGCGCATGCCCAGGATGTTTTTTATGTTTCATTCGATAAGGTGGCACCTAAAATAAGCAATGTGAGCATCACTTCCAGCGAGGAAGGGATTGGAATAGTTACAGTGCAGGTAAGGGACAGGGGAGATTACGCAAGCGGGCTTGGAGGGGGAAGCCTTGTTCTAGAGTATAGTGTTAACGGAACAGATATGGGCGAAATTATCATGTACAGGGCGGGGTACAATGAGTACCAGGCGGAAATACCCGAGCAGGCATCTGGCTCGGAAATAAAATACACTGTTTACGCTGAGGATTTGGAGGGCAACATGAATCATATTTCGGGAACTTATACAATTGAGGATGAGCAGGTTGCGGAAGGATTTGGGTTTGAGTTTGACTGGACTTGGATTTGTGTTGGGCTGATAATAATTGTTGTTGCTATTTTTGTATATGGATACATAAAGGAACAATAGATTAGGAGATAAGTTTTTTTGCAAGGATTATCTTTACTTTTTCTCCTATTTTCAGAGAAGTGCCATTGAAATGTTTTTCAACCTCCTCCCTGATGTTTTTCATATCTGCCTGTTTCTGGCCATACCATTCGGCCAGAAGGAAAGCAATCCCTTCAGCTGCTTTATCTATATTTGGGAAAACATATTGTGTTTCGACAATTTTTTCTTCCAGAACAGTAAACTTTTTTTCCATGACTTTTTGGAAATCCTGCAAATCTCTTCTTTCCCTTTTTTTGAAATTAGATAGAATGTCGTGAGTAGGAGAGCCGATTGGAAATATTGCAATGAGCTTTCCATTATCTTTCAGGGCATTTGATATGTTTTGAAGTACTTTTTCCTTTTTCCCTAAATCAGGCCATGAGAGAATTGCAATATCAAACTCTCTGTCGTAATTTATGTTTTCCGCATCCTCTACCCTGAAAACCAAGTTGCGTTCTTTTGATTTCTTCCTTGCATACTCTACCAACCGCTTATCCTTGTCTATTGCGAGGACTTTATTTGCATCTTTGGCAAGAGGAATTGCAAGCCTTCCTGTGCCGCAGCCGACATCCAGAATGTCCATTTTCCTGAAATCGGCAAGTTGTTTGACTGCGGACGATTCCCTTTTTTTGGGGTCGTAGAACCTGCAGTCCTCATCAAATTTTTGTGCAAAAGATTTCATTTGTACACAATATTAAAAAGAAATATTAAAAAGAAAAATGCAGGGAGGACACGGCAAGGGTGATGCTTGGGTCTGACGCCCTCCCTGTTAATATGTTCTGCCATAGAACAGAAATTAGAACAGTTTTATGCCATCAGGAAGTGGTAACTGCGAATTACTATTTGAATATGTTACGTTAGAACGTAACAAATATACTCAACATGTTACTACAAAACGTAACGTCTAAAACAATTATTTCCTTGTTAACTGGGAAAGAGTTAGGATTATTTCTTTTGGTCAGACCAGCCAGCTTCCAATCACTTTCCTGCACTCCTTGAAATCGGGCAAATCGTCAAAAACCAGGGGTTTCAATTCCTTCCCAAACGCCGCTTCTTTTTCTCTCATTTTTTCAAGAAATAATTTTGAGGAAAATTCCATATCATAATATTTCAATTTTTCATTGATTAGAGCCTCATCGAAACGTACATTTTTCTTAGATATCAAATAAGCTAAATCGAATACATCTCTTGCACTGTCTCTTGTCGTTATGGCCCTGACTTTTTCAGCTGCAACCTCAGTAAGATCCATGCCTTTCAGGAGCTTTACCGGAAGTTGGTATGGAGGCACATCGAGCTTGAATGAGGATGTCTCATTAAGCACTTTTTCCCTTTTGCTTATCTCGACATAGACGTAGCATAGGTCTTTTTCTGTTGTGTTCAGCGGGCCTTTTGCGCTTACCCTGAATGAGAGGGTTCTTTCATCGTCGTTGATTCTTTTCAGCATATTCTCAATCCCAAACAACCGCAGGCTGTCCGAAACCTTACCTGCCATCTCTCCGCTCATTTCTCCCTCGGCAGTAAAATCAAGGTCCTCCGAAAACCTTTTCAATCCATGAAAGAACCAGAGGTATGTGC
>CAYTXD010000077.1:0-6053 GCA_964441305.1 Microcaldota archaeon | reverse complement strand
AAAAATCACTCGCCAGCATTAGGGAAACAAGGATGATATCCCTTTTTGAGGGGAGCAACAAGATACTCTTTTCCGGAATGCCCGCATATATCCAGCCATCTTCGATAAGGATATCTCCTGGAGAAAATGCCAGGGCGGTTGAGCACTCTTTCTTCTCACCCCTAAGCTCAGACTACCAGCTTATTAACTATTACTCCGGGGATAACGTTGTGGTCAGGCAGGGCAACTCGACATACTCGGGCATTTTGAGGAGAAGCAGCAACGGCATATTAATCGAAACAGCCGGCGGGCTTCACTACCTTACTTCATTTGATTCCATAACATTCCCATCCAACGGCCCTTCCGAGGCATCGATAACTGCAATAATAAATGCAGATGAAAGCGGGGAGAAGCTATTATCCATCTCCTACCTTACTTCGGGAATTGGCTGGAGCGCGGACTACTCCCTGAAAATCGGGGAGGATGTTTCCGATTTCTCCTCCAATGCTGAAATACAGAACGATGCCCTTGCGGACTTTGATAATGCAAAGGTCAAGCTTTTTGCAGGAGACCTTTCCTCCAGGACTGGTTACCATTACCCCTACGCGGAATATGAAAATGCAGCAACTTACGGGGCAGAAGCTCCGGAAGCCGAGGACATTTCCGAATTCAAGATTTACGAGCTGGACGGCACAATCTCACTGAAAACCGGCGAGTCAAAGCAGGTCCCACTGATAACCGAAAGGCAAATCCCAACTGAAAAAACCTACCTTTTGCCTGTGTATTCCCAGACAGTGCTTACGGAAATAGAGTTTGAGAACACAGATGAATCCGGGCTCGGCATGCCTCTTCCTTCAGGAACTGCAAGGCTCTATTCATTGAGGGAAGGCGTCTATGAATATATTGGCCAGGCAAGAATCCCGAATACCCCGGAAGGCGGAAATATTTCAATTTCAATGGGAGATGCATTTGACCTTTCCGCGGAAAGGAAAAAGCTAAGCGAAAAAACAGAAAATTGCACAATAACTTCCGAATACTCCGTCACCTTGAGAAACTCAAAGGAATATGGCACCTCTATCGATGTAAGGCACCCGACTTCCGGAGAATACGAAATTATTGAAGAAAACTATCCCCATGAGAAAATATCCGCATACCAGCTTTCCTGGGGCATTCCCGTTCCATCAAAAGGCTCCTCAACGCTTCTTTTCACTATTCAGGAGCGCTCTCAGGAATACCGCTGCCAGTAGAAATCTCGAAAGGACCGCTTACAAGCTCGATATTGCCGCTTTCCATTTCAGTGTAAAGAAGGACCCTTTTTTCCCTGTCTACCCAAATCCTCTGTATCCTCTTTCCATCCGCAACAACTTCAACAACATATGCCTCTCTCCCAAGAATCATTTCTGCATTCCTGCCCCTTAGCAGAAGCATGTTGCTCGTTTTTGAAGGCATGCCAAAAATGTCTGCTTCGGAAGTCATCTCAACCTCCCATTCCCATGTTTCATTCACCGCAAGCATCCAAGGGCTGAACATCACCAGGCAGTCATTTCCTTGGTAATTAAGCTCGCTTCCAATTTCCCTTCCGTACCTGTCAATCTCAACACCTCTACGGTTTACGCATACTTCGTATCCGCTTGCTTCGCATGAAAGCACATGCCCTCTGCACCCCTCTTTTTTCTCAACTGAGTTCAGGACCACTGTGCCAATGGCTTCCGAATTGTTTACAAAATAGGAATACATCTCTCCGTTTTCCAGGGTAAAATTCACCTTCTCTCCGATATTTCCTTCGTTCATGCCCAGTTCGATTTCTGGGATTTCGCTGAATATGAAAAAATACCCAAGCACTGCAGCCATAATGACAGCAGTGGCGATTAATGTGCCCCTCATCTCCCCAATATTGACATCTCCCCTTTTCATATTTCCTTTATCTCCCGAAAGAGTTAAATCCCTTAAACATTTCCTTTATGCATGAGCGAGCCTGTTTACTGGAAAAAGTACGGCCCAAGGTCATTGTTTGAGCCTGTTGACTACTACAGGGCAATATGGGCAGTTGAAAAAAGAATTGGGAGGAAAAAGCTTGCAGATAAGCTCGGAATAGGCGAGGGCAGCATGCGCAGCTTGCTTGAAGTGCTCCGCAACCAGGGAATGGTGGAAACCTCCCCCTCTGGTATTTCCCTCTCAAAAACAGGTGAAAATGAAAAGGAAAAACTAAAGAAAAACATACTTTTCACAGGAAAAATCCCTGGAAACAGGCTTACATTTGCAAAGCCCGCATTCGGACTGCAAATAAAAAAGAAAATAAGCAAAGGTCTTCTCAACCTGCGCGACATGGCGGTTCGGGAGGGAGCGGAAGGCGTAACCTTTCTGGTTGAAAAAGACAAACATTTCCTCCTCCCCGACGCTTTCAAGTCATTTGCAAAAGACACCAAAAAAATAGAGGAAAAAATCCCCGCAAAAGGAACACTAATTCTCGCTTACGGGGGAACACAGCTTTCAAAGGAGAGGGCGGCTTGGAAAATTGCGCTTGAATCAATCTAAATCCGCCGCGCTGAACCTCGCGTAATATTCATCTGCAATTCCCACGACATAATGGTGGAATTCAGGAGCAATTTCAAAGACCTAATAAAAACATACGGAACGGCAGTAATATTCAAGGAATATGTTCCCAATCCTCTGCGGAACCTCTACTGGCGGTAAATGTTATCATGATGGTCATAATCAAGAATTCTTACCTTTTTCTGCTTCTCAACTATTTCATAAACAAGCACAAATGATTTGCCCACATGAACCCTTCTTGCGCCGTGCATATCCCCCCGCAGTGGCTTGAAATGGTAAGGGCTCTCCAAAATCTGGCCAATCTTCTTATCAATCATCTCCAACTGCTTTCCATTCCTTTTTGCAAGTTTTAAGAACTTCCTATCAAGAGATACGGAAACCTCAAGCGAATACTTCATGCTCGTAACCCGTACCGCTCGGAGAAGCTTTTAATGCCCACAAACTTTTTCTTCCTCAGCTTTTCAAGTTTTTTTAGATATTCTTCTTTTGCTTCCGGCTCCTCCTCTACCTGGGAAGCCATGAAAAGATCTACCTGCTTGCTCATACTAATCCCGTGCTCCTTGCAGAAGCGCGAGAATTTTTCATAAACCTCTTCGGATACATTAAATGTTTTTAGAACCATTTTTTCACCAGTTATTTAATACTAAATAACCTTATTAAAACTTTCTGTCTTCTACAAGCAAATCTATTTCTGCCATTTTGACTTCAATTGAAATCCTGATAATTTCAAAACAGTCAAAATTGCCATTTTGACTTCTCGCTTTTGCTAATTCCCTTCCACTCCTCTTTCACCGCGCTCCTGTACATCAAGTAGACAAGCGCGGAAAGCGCAAGCGCGGAAAGCGCGAGCACTGCAATTTCAAAATCCACCATATACTTATTTGCAAGCCAATGTATATAAAATTCCCCTGGCTCATTTTCGCATGCAAATACTCAAGATTGGAGGAAGCGTAATTACTGACAAGCACCAGTTTGAGAAGCCCAATCTCGAGGCAATCAAGCTTGTTTCAAATGCAATAGCTTCCGCCCTGAAGCAGGGAGACCTAAATCTCATTATTGTGCATGGCGCAGGCTCATTCGGCCACCACCACGTAATCGAATACGGGCTAAATGATGGAATCAGGACCCACAAGCAGTGGCTTGGCTTTTGCGAGACAAGGAAGGCAGTTGCAGGCCTGTCAAACATATTCATTTGCGAGCTCAAGAAAAACGGAGTCCCTGCAGTCCGTTTCCCCCCCTGCTCCTATATAGTAAGCAGGAACAAAAGGATTTCCAATTTCAACACAAAGCCTATTTTTGATGCACTTGATGGAGGAAAAGTTCCAGTACTGCACGGAGACATGGTTATGGATGAGGAGCTTGGCGGCTCGGTATGCTCTGGAGACCAAATTGTATCTTACTTGGGAAAAGATGCAGAGCGTGTCATTATGGGCACAAATGTTGACGGGATTATGGAAAGCGGAAAACTGGTTGAAAGAATTACAGGCGGCAATAAGGATGAAATACTCAAAAAGGTCGGAGGCTCAGATGCAAAGGATGTTACAGGCGGGATGCGCGGAAAGCTGCTTGAGATATTCAAAATTCCAGCACCAACATATATTGTAAACGCCCATAAGCCTGAAAGGATAACCTCCATCCTTTTAGGAAAGGAGGCAAAATGCACAAAAATTAAACTATGATTACCTTTCCCCCGCTTCCGTCAACACGCACCTTCTGGCCGTCACCAAGCTTTTCGTACCCATCTCCTTCAAGCTTGTCCACAAGGGGGATTTCTGAAATTATTGCACCAACGGCAACAATGGTTTCGCACTCCCTGTTAATTATTCCTGCAGGCGCCTTGCCATTTTTCTTCAGCCTGTATAGCGCGTAGCTTCCAACAGTGCTCCCCTTTCCGCTTGGAAACACAAGTATCCTGCCTGCGATTGACTTTCCTTCTAGCGGGTGCCCATTTTCTACAATAACTCCGGATTCAGGGTCAACCCCTCCGTAAAAGGAGATTGGCTCGCTGGAAACCAAAACCTCCCCTTCTGCAACTCCTTTCGATATTTTCCTTCCCTGCATCTCAGTCATCCAAACACCAAATTACCATTTCCCGTCTATTGCGGCCTTTATGCAGTGCTCCATGCTCCCAAGCCTTACCTTGAATTTCTGCTTTCCCCTTGCATAGTATACAGCTTTTGCGCTTGTTGTTCCAAGGCACTTGAACCTTCCTTTCAGCGGGGCAACAACCATGCATGTGTCTGATGCAAGCTTTGCACCTGCCCCCTCGATTATTTGGGTATACCCCATCCTGTCGCTTGTTTCCTTGACTGTTCTTGAAACCGCTACCCATGTCTCAACTTTCACATTCTTGCCCTCAAGCATCTGCGCTATTTCCCGAACCTCTTTGAGGGATGCATGCGGGCACCCAAGAGAAATAAAATCAGGGTCGCAGTCATCATTCATCTCCGACACTGCCTCTTCAATATCCTTTCTTGAAACTTCCATCATTTCATTTGGCACATCAGTTTTGTTTGGCGTAATGTTTTCAATATGGTACATTGCAGTCCCGCCGTAAGTTGCAATTGATGCCCCGAGGCTTTTTAGCTCCTCAACATCTGCCTCCTTTATTTTTCGGAATAAAGGAATAGTTCCCTTGGTCATATTTCCAACAACATACCCTAGAGCCCCAAACTCCTCCTGGCCGCTTATTTCGCAATTTACATCCACGCATACTCCTGCCTGCCTGTTCCCATCCAGGTGCAGCCCGTAATTCGGAGTCTTTCCTGTCAACGCAGAGGCAAGCGCAGAAGGCCCGCCTTCCCTATTTGTTTTTGCGCCAATAACCGAATTTGCATATGCAACAGCTGAAGATTCGCTCCATGCAATATGGTCTCCGTACTTTGGCACATTCCCTATGAAATAGGGGGTGCAGGTGCAGGTCGTAATCACCCCCATTTCCTTGAATGCTTCAACCACTTTAAGCTGCTTTTTGGCAAACTCCTCTGAAATGCCAAGCTTTTCCCATTCCTCCAGGTCCATTCCAGCAGGGTTTAGTGTAGTGAGAACCTTCACCTTTCCATCCTCTGCAAGCTCGCTCAGGTAATTAAGCCCAGCATCCCCCAAATTGTCATAGCTTACCCCTGCAATCTGAACGGAAGACACGGGTATTAGCCTGTCTGCCCCGTAAATTTCCCCAAGGGCAACAAGTATCTCCATGCTTTTCCTTACAGCATTTCCATGCTTTCCCTCAAACATTTCCTCTTCTTCCCTGCTCAATCGCATTTTTCCACTCCATAATTTTTCAAATCAACTTTCTTGTATTCTGCTTTAATAAACTTCTCTTTCCCCTTTTCCCTTAAAACCCCAAGGTCGATTGTTGCGTCAATTCCCCACTTTGCAGTCTCATAGCTTACCTGGTCTGCGCTTGGGTCAAGGGAGCTTCCTTTCTGGTTTGGCATTACCACAACATTCCTGTCTGCCTGAACCCTTGTTGCCATTGCCCACTCCACACTGCCTGAATCGTAAATGTCTATGTCTTT
>CAYTXD010000076.1:0-6061 GCA_964441305.1 Microcaldota archaeon | reverse complement strand
CTTTCCCCAACGCAGGCGAGGGTGATACCCATATCCCAAAAGCATATGGAATACTCGGAAAAGCTTTTATCAGAACTAAGCAAAAATAATATCCGCGCAGACATTGATGACAGGGAAGACAAGAAGCTTGGAAAGAAAATACGCGATGCGGAAAGGGAATGGGTCCCATACACAATAGTGGTAGGAGATGAAGAGATTTCCTCAAACCAATTAAGCGTTACGGTTAGAAAAACAAAAGAAAAAAAGAAATTAACAAAAGAAGAGCTTTCAGAAAGAATAATACAGCAAACAGACGAAATGCCTTTTGAGCCGCTCTCAATGCCCAAAGAGCTTAGCAAAAGGCCGACAATATACAACCTTTGACACTAATGCCGAGGTGGCAGAAACCGGTGCATACCGGCTGTAATCTGGTATCGCGCCAGACTCGAAACAGCCCTTTTCTTTTCAAAAAGAAAAGTGCTTGACCCCAAAAGAAAACAATGGGCGAGAAATCTGGCTTCCCGCAAGGGAGGCACCCAAGATATCTGGTGCCCTCACGGGCTTAGGAGTTCTGTCCTTTTTCTTTCTTGAAAAAGAAAGAAGCAGGGCGCTCAAAAATCTCCTCCTCGGCGTTTTTTTTCTTACCAGCTGACCGAAAACGCCTCGTCGGTTTGAACTTCGTTCAAAACTTTCGCAAACCTATGGTTTGCTCAATCTCCTCCTCGGCGTTAACTTTTTTCTTTTTGTAAAAAGAAAAAACTTAACTAAAAAGAAAAACTTCTACTTAAAACGCCTCTTCGGGTTGTAAAAAAGAAAAAACTTAACTAAAAAGAAAAACGTTTACTTTCAAATTTTCTCCGGAAGCTCCCCCGCATTTAAGCTCTCCACGATTCTTTTAAGCTCGGAAATCGGGGTTTCAATCTGTTCCATCTTTATTTCTATTGAAATTGGAATATCCATTTCCAAAAGCCGCCCGACTCCACCCTTGTCATCAACATATTCTTTATACGGCAGTTTATGCTCATCCTCAACTCCCCCGTTCCCGTGAATATGCGCACACAAAACAGGAATGCCCGAATCAATATACTCCTCCACACTGGTTTCGGAAATCTGTGCATGCCCCACATCAATGCACATACCAAAATCGTTCCCGCATATCTTCTTCAACTGCTCCAAATTCCGCCCGTAAATAATCCCCTGCTTTCCGGCCGGTGATGCTGGCATGTTCTCAATTGCAAAATCAATGCCCTTTATTTCCCTCATCCTCTCCAGCACCGGCTTGGAATTAGCGAAAAGCTCCATTTCTGAAAGCTTTGCTTTTCCGTCAATTTTTCTTTTGGGGATGTAAAACCAGGGGGCGTGCATTACAACCTCCCTGTCAAAATTCCTTTTCCTCAAAAGCTCCCCTGTCTTTTCCAGCCCCTTCAAAATCATCTCATGGTTTTTCGGGTCGCTCATAGTGTAAACTTCAAAATTATCCCCTTCTCCATTCATCTCAAAGAGGTGCAGAAAACAGCGGATTCCCATCTCTCCGGTAATTTCTTCCGCAATTTCGGAATACCTGTCAAACTCATGGAAAGGAAGAACAAGCATTATCCCGTCCACTCCGGCATCCACCCATTTCTCAGCATTCGCTTTGCTCATTACCGGCCACGGCAGGTTTCCGTAAATCATAACCTGCTTTTGCACTTATGGTTTTTTATTTCCCTGCATCAAACCGAAAAAAGAAAACATCTTAATATTCTTCCCACCAACTATTACTCAAGCCTCCGTAGCTCAGCGGCAGAGCGACGGTTTCGTAAGAGGAACCCTCCTGCGGGGTTCCTTCTAACCTCCCAGCATCCTTTAAGGGGTTCGAAACAACCGTAGGCCGTGGGTTCAAAGAACCTTCTTTCGGGTTGCCAAAGAAGCTTCACCAAGAAAGAAGGGCTGGAAATCCCACCGGGGGCTTCTATTCTTTTGTTATAATTAATGGATAATGGAGAGAAACATTTATAAACTTAAAATCCCATATATTACAACACATATTATTAATGGTGATAATACATGGCAGCAGCAATTAATGGGAACAAAAAGCAGGGTATAGCATTTGCGCAGTTTGGGGACCTTCAGGTAATGGCGGAAGGAAAAGGAAGGCACAATCCATTTTCGCCTTTGAAGCCGGAGCACCTTGGCTCAAATTCTCCTGCGTTTGTATTTCCAAACCAGCTTAAATTCGGAAACACCCCTCTGGTGGTTCAGGGGAGCGAGGCAAATGCCCAGAAAATCTGCCAACTGAAAAAATTCTTCTCACCCAACACCACCCTGATGCTTGTTCCTGAAAATGAAAGGGGACTAATAGATGATGTTAAAACTCTTATACCCAGGAAAGAAAGGGAGGAGATTTACGCAATTACAAAAGAGCTTTTCCTTGAATTCTACAAGTCAAAAATCAACAGCGACCCGAAAGTCAGGACAACCACATTCCAGGGCGACAAGCTTGACCAGACTGCAATGGGTCATATCGAGGTCCTGAAGAGCACAATGACTGCGGTCTATGAGGATATAATCTATCCAAGCATAAGCAAGTCTACGGGAGCAAGGGACATTCTGCTTGAAGACAAGATTGTATATTCAGGGGAAGTTTCCGGTTCGCTTGAGGAGAGCCTCAAAATAGACATGGTCACAAGAAACCACGTAAATATAGGGCTTTCATTTCTCTCGCTGCTTACTGCATACAATGAGCATGTGCTCAAGAAGCAGAAGGGCGCAAAGCCCTACACTATGGAAAGGGACAGGGACAAGACACCTTGGTACCTTTCCGATGAACAGGTGCTAAGCGCAGCGCTTGGCGCATTCCTCTATAATTTGGGCTATTTCCACAAGGAGGTGGTTGATTTCAGGAATGAAGTTTTCTCTGAAATTCCAATCAAGGACTCAAGGCTCAGGGAGCTTAGGGCAATGATTACAGACAAGACGCTTGAGATGTTTGGAAAAAACCTTCTGCTAAAAGACGAGATTAAGGCAAAACTGGTAATCAAGTCTCTAAGGGAAAACGGCAAAACCGAATTCATCTACGGAAAGCTTTTCAAAATAGCAAAGAACTACCACGAACTTGTTTCTGAAACTGTAAGCAGGCCGTTTGCATATTCAAGAACAAGTGCAATAGACCACCTTATCAAGAACGCAGGAACAAAATATGACAGGAAGGGGGTTGAAATATTCCTGAAGGATGTTGTCCAGCCATATGCGCCAGGTGAAATAGTCAATGTCTATTCCGAAGAAAGAAACGACCCATTGGCGCAGGCGAGGGTTGTTGAATATGAAAACCAGCAAAGCGCAAACCTTATCGATTGCACCCTCCCCAAAATATGCATAATTAGCGTTTTTTATGAAAACGGCCATGGCATGAATGAAGGAGATGAAATCTCGCTTGTTGAAAAGCACAAGCAGCAGCCATTTGAAATAGGGGACCCTGTACAGGTGAACACAAAAACAGGAATTCCCATGCTCGAGGCAAAATTCATAGCAAATGACAACGGCAACATAAGGTTCAAGGTGGAATTCGCCTTCCACAAAACGCTGCAGAAGCTCGTCGGAGGGGAGCACACACGCGACCTTTCCCAGTTTGATGCAAGGCATCTCGGGGTGAAGGGAATCCACATTGGCGAGACAACACCGTTTGAATATGGAAGCATCAGGAGGTAGATTCCTGCCTTGCTTTTTCTTTTTGCCAACATTTATATTCCGCCTCTCTATTTCTAATCCTGTGTTAAGATGAAATTCCAAATAATTGCGGAAACACTTGGAAAGCTGGAAAAAACCGAATCGCAAAATGAAATGGTCCAGCTTATGGCATCCCTTTTCAAAGAACTTTCAGAAAAGGAAATAGGGACAGCTTGTTATTTTCTTATAGGCCAGGTTTATCCGTCGTATGCAGAGGAAACCCTGGGACTTGGCAAAAAGACAATAGAGTCCTCAATAGCGCTGGCAGCAGACACTGAAAAGAAAAAGGTTAAGGAGAAAACAAGAGAGCTTGGAGATGTCGGCTCGGTTGCGGCTGAAATGGTGCACACGAGAAAAAACCACTTCAAGAAATACTTTAAGAAAAAAGGCAAGTCCCTGAGCACAAAAGAAGTTGAAAAAGCGCTCAAAAAGATTGCAACAACTTCCGGAAAAGGATCTGATGAAAAAAAGCAAAAAACACTCGCAGCACTTCTTATTGAGGCAAAAAAGCAGGAAAGAAAATACATTACACGCTTAGCGGCAGGCACAATGAGAACAGGCGCGGGGGACATGACTGTGCTTGACGCCCTTTCAACCGCATTTTTCGGCTCAAAGGAAAAAAGAAAGGGGCTGGAGCATGCCTACAACGTAAGCTCCGATTTGGGGCAGGTTGCGGAAGTGCTCAAAAGGAACGGCTTATCCGGAGTAAAGAGAATGAGGGTTGCAATCAAAAGGCCCATAAAGCCCATGCTTGCCCAAAGGGTGTCAGAGCTTTCAAAAATAAAGGAAAACATCCCCTCCGAAAAAATTGCAGCGGAGGAAAAATACGATGGGGAAAGGATACAGGCGCACAAGAGCGGAAAACAAGTCACTCTTTTCTCCAGGCGCCTTTCGGATGTCACAAAACAATTCCCGGATATTGTTGAAAACGTAAAAAAGCACATAAAGGCGGACAAGGCAATTCTGGACGGAGAGGCAGTTGCATTCGATTTTGATAAAGAGGAATACTTCCCATTCCAGAAGCTCATGCGCAGGAGAAGAAAATATGACATTGAGAAATACACAGGCAAAATACCTGTAGTTTACATGCTTTTCGATTTGCTTTACTTAGACGGAAAATCCCTCCTGAAAAAAAGCTACCCTGAAAGGAGAAATCAGCTTGAAAAGATTTCAAAGAAAAGAAAATACATCTCTCCCGCAGGGAGAAAAGTTTCCAAAAAGCTAGATGAAATCGACGAGTTCTTCCAGGGCTGCATTGAGCGCGGGCTGGAGGGAATTGTGTGCAAGTCATGCGCAAAGGACTCCTACTACCGCGCAGGCGCCCGCGAATGGAGCTGGATAAAGTGGAAAAAAGAATACTCCTCCGAACTTTCAGACACTTTCGATTTAGTCGTTATTGGAGCATACTCCGGAATGGGAAAAAGGAAGGGAACCTACGGCGCATTGCTTTGCGCGGCATACAACAAGGAAAAAGACACATTTGAAAGTTTCACCAAGCTGGGCACCGGATTTTCAGACAAGCAATTGGAAGAGCTACCAAAAAAGCTGAAGAAATACAAAACAAAAAACGCCCCTGCCCGCGTTGATGTGCTAAAGGACATGGAACCCGATATTTGGTTTGAGCCTGGAGCAGTGCTTGAAGCAATAGGCGCAGAAATTACAAAAAGCCCTTCCCACACATGCGCAAGAAAAGAAGGGAAAGGCCTTGCCCTGCGCTTCCCCCGCTTCAAGAGATGGAGAAAGGAAAAGAAGCCGGAGCAGGCAACTACAGCAAAAGAGATAATGGAAATGAAGGGCGATTGAAAATTCCCATTCTTTTATTATCTTTTTCTTTCCCAATATTCCCATAAGGTGGTTAATATGAAAAAGCTGTACGAAGCGGACGCAGAAAAGAGAGGGGAACTAACAAACATTCTTGAGGCAGACCCATACGAGGAAAACAGCCCTGCAAGAATCGGCTACAAGCTCAAAGAGGGCCAGGCTCTTGGGGAAGATGAGAAGAAAATTTACGTTTTTGTGGATGCTGACGAGGAAAAAATCAATGTTTTTGACGAAAAGCTAAAAGAAATTGCAAAAGAGTCATCTTCCGAAGATTCCGAGCGCATAATAAAGAAAATAGAGGAGGAAGAGGCGGGAGCGGCAGAAGGCGTTGGCGCAATCTTTGGTTAATTTATAATGGCCAAACACCGATTCCTTTACACCACCCTTTTTATTTTTCCTTTTCCTAATTTTTATATCAATTGAAATTGCAATGCAATTTCAAAACTGGGAAATTTATTTCCCATATGATGAAAAACAGATATGCTGACAGCCTGCGGCTGGGCTGGATGACGAAGATCTTGAGTACTGACAAATATAACGAAGTGGAGCGAAGAAG
>CAYTXD010000075.1:0-6101 GCA_964441305.1 Microcaldota archaeon | reverse complement strand
AACGCTTTGGCATAATTTATTTGAGATGGGAAAAACCTAATTCTGTCCCACAGCCCGTTTGAAAGAAAGCCTTTTGATAAAGAAAGACGGAAGAAGATAATGAAAGATTGCGTAAAGGCATTTAGAAAAGATGATTGGAAGAGTCTTAGGAAATACTTATCAGAAATATACGAAGATGAAGAAGTAGGGAAAGTAAAACAAGTTTTGGAAATGGTGCAAGTTCTCAAAAAAATGATTGGCCAGGGAATCGTGGTTGAAGTTACTGATAAAAAAGATGTTAGAGAGGCATTAAAATTCACAGGATTGGATAAAGATGAAGCAGTCGTTGTTGGAATGGGGCATGAGGCAGAATTCCTTACAGTATTTGGCCCTATAGCTTTCGTTTCATACTACGAGGATCCAGAAAAACAGAAAGGCTGCAGATACCAGTTGTATCATGAGCTTTGGCATGTAAGGCAAGCATATTATCCGTTAACTGATTTTTTTTATAGTGAAACTGTACCTGATTTATTCACTAATGAAGAGATTACAAACCCAAAGATATCAATGCTTTTCAATTTGCACCTATACCTTGAAATGGATTTCAAAAATGACCCAAAAGCTATGGCATTTGGTCCGCTCGTAAGGGAATACATGCATGAGCAAGCCAAGGATTTGGAAATAGTTTACCTTGAATTGAAGGAAAAAATAGGTGCGAGGGAAGCGCAGGAAGTCCTTTTGAACTGTGTTGATTTTGATGAGGCAATTGCGAAATGCTTTGAATTGCTTTAATTAGTTTTTCTTTTTTATCAATTCCATTACTTCTTTTGCGTCTATTTGAAGCCTATACTTGCTCATTATCTGCTTTATGTCTGAGTTTTCCTGCGTGATTATCTTTTCAAGCTCTTCTCCAGAAATTTTCTTCGCGCCCAAATCATCCACTGCCTTCTTTACCGATTTTCCCTTGCTCATTTCCTTTAGTATCTCGGAAATTGCGCTTTTTGCAAAAAGCCCCTTGGAGTACTCTTCAAAGAGTTTTTTCATCGCGTTTTCAACCTGCTTAAGTTCAAACCCTTCCCTTTTTAGCGCGGTAAGGGTGTCTTCAATTGTTGTTGCAACAGTTGTTGCATCCAGCTCAGGGTGATTTTTCATTATTTCCTCAAATAGGGAGAGGTGCTTGGAGCGAAGGAGTTTTCCAACTAAATCGGGCTTCACCAGCTTTGCGAGCTTTTCCCTTTTTTCCTCGGGGGTTTCGCTTATTGTCTCCTTGATTTCCGAGAGGAATTCTTTTGTCACGCGCACCGGCTTTATGTCAGATTCAGGATACATTCTTGCCCTCCCTGGCAATGGGCGCATGTAGGAAGTGCTTGCATTCGGGAGTGTCTTTCTTGTTTCCTCAGGAATTCCTTCGAAAAGCGCCCTGAAGCGCACATTTTGGAGTGCCGCAAGCGCTCGGTTTCTTTCTGCTGCAACTAGCGCGAATGCATCGTTTTCATTAAGTGAAAGTTTTTTTCTTACTGCTTCATACTCCTCATTGGAAATTTTGTATTTTCCCATATCCTCATCGGAATGTATTATGCCATTTACACCTGCTCCTTTGGCATAGTCCGAAAGCTCGCTGCCATACCTCCTTTCAGGGGAAATTTCCTCTCCGAGAGTGCCTGCGTGGTTTGGGAGGGCAAGCGCGAGCATGCTCTCGTTTCTTTCAATTGCCTTCTTGATGAGCTTGGAATTTGTGCCCTTGAAAATTTCACTAACATCTTCTATTTTCTCTTCAAACTTAATTTCTCCGCCAAACCTCTTTTTCAGTTCATCCGAGATTTCAAGCACTTTGACCTGCCTTGCAACTTCATTGTCAACCCAGTTTGGAATCATTGAGAGGTCCTGTGCGCCTTTGATTTCCACTCTTGCGCCCCTCTTTGTGCTGACATTCAAGTCCTGCCTTATTGTGCCGATTCCCCTCTGCACCTTTCCGGTCATCCTCATTAGTGCGCCTATTTTTTCCGCAACCTCATTGGCGTGCGCGCCGTCCCTTATGTTCGGGGTTGTTGCGAGCTCTATTAGGGGAATTCCAAGCCGGTCAAGCCTGTAAATTGCCTCGTTTTCATCCTGCTTCACTATTCCCGAGCTTTCCTCTTCCAGGCATATTGTGGGGATGCCAACTTCCCCTTTTTCTGTTTCAATTTTCCCATTGAGCGCAATTATTGAAGTCCTCTGGAAGCCTGAAACTGCGCTTCCGTCAAGCACCTGCTTTCTCATTACCTGCACTTCGTCAACAATTTCAGATTTGAGCAAGAGAGAGATTTCAAGGGCTGCCTTTAGCGCTTCTAGGTTTAGGGGAAGCGGAGGGGATTCGTCTGCTTCCACTTCGCAAGTATTTTTTTCAAAAAGCTGGTAAATAAAAAAGCGGTTCCTCAATGCTTCAAATTGTGCGGTGGCATCCGCCTCGCCAAGCTCGGAAAGCACTACGTGCTGCTTCCTGAAAAGCTCGCGGTGCGGCTTGGCGCTCTCGTCAATTTCCGAGGGGCACCTGCAGAAGAGCTTTTTTGTATTGAGGCGCTGGTGCAGTTCCAGGCCGATTTTTACCCCGAGATTTTCGTAATTAAGTTTTACCATAAAAATAACCTATACTATTACAGAACGCTCCGAAATCTCTCCTGCGGTGTTTTCGAGCATTAGTTCTTCTGCCTTTTTCTGGTCTTTTGTTTTTGCAAGAACATGCATCAACTTTACGAATGCCGTCTCGGGAAGCCAGTCGCAGTGGTTACCTATAACCCCGATTTCATCAAGAATTCTTCCCGCAGTGTATACATTCATGTCCATCCGCCCGTAAATTGTCTGAGGCGCGCCGACCACCACCACCCCTGAGTCAATGAGGGATTTTATTGCGGGAGCAACTGAGTATGCGAACTTGTCGCCTTTTGGGTTTGTGGGCGCGTTTCCAAGCCCGGTGAGCCCGAGCGCCGCTCCGTCGTATTCGGAAAGGGATTCAATTAGCTTTGGCTTTATGCCTGGATACATATTGAGCATTGCTACATTTTCATTCATTTCCGTGTCAAGCTTCATTTTGGAAATATCATCGCTTCTTTTCCTGTATTCTGTTAGCGGCTTTATTGTCCTGTCCAAATAGTAGATGTTTGCAATAGGGCTTGCATTAACTGACTGGAATGCGTCCCTTCTTGAAGTATGGAGCTTTCTCACTTTAGTCCCTTTGTGGAATGCGCAGTAATCATCGCTCATGTTTGCATGCATGCAAATTCCGATTTCCGCAATGTCGCTTTTTGCAAGCAGTGTTGAACAGACGAGGTTCATCTTGTTGTCGCTGCTCCCCCTGTCTGATGAGCGCTGCGCGCCCACAAGAATTATGGGCACAGGCGGGTTTTGGAGCATGAACGAAAGTGCAGCAGAAGTATAGTGCATTGTGTCGGTCCCGTGCATGAGGATTACGCCTTTTGCCCCGTCTTTTATTGCGTTTTGGGTTTCTTCTGCGATTATTTTCCAGTGTCCGGGGGTCATGTCCTCTGAAAGCAGGTCGAAGAGCTTCTTGCCTTTGATATTCGCAAGCTTTCCAAGCTCGGGAAATGCAGTTAGTAAATCCGAGGGGGAAAAAGCAGGAAATACGCCTCCTGTTTTGTACTCCACTCTTGCAGCAATAGTCCCCCCGCAGCCGAGTATGTGCACTTCGTCTTTTCCACCCTGCTTTTCCAATGCGCTTTCGGATGCCTTGAATTCCACCGGCTTTCCCTTTTCCAATAGCGCAATTGAAAATTTTGGTGAATAGGAAATGCCAATGTTGTAGCCGGAGGAAAGCTTAACCACAATGCACGAGTGGTCGCCAAGCTCTATTCTGGGCATTAATATTCCTTCGTATTCGTTGCCTGCCTTTGTAACCTTTACCTTGTCACCGGGCTCAATTTTCCTTGAATTTAGTAGCTCCATTATTTCCTTGGAATACATGGGTAAAAGATGCCTGCAATATTTTAAATAGCTAACGAGAAATCCAGTAATGGAAAAAATCAAGATAACCTGCGGGTGCGGGGAGGAGGGGGAGGTCGAAGTAGTAAATGAGGTGAATGTCACCAGTTTTCCCAAGCTCAAGGGAGCAATAATGGAGGAGAAGCTAAACAGCTTCACATGCAAGGGGTGCGGAAAGAGGATACAGGCAATGCCAAAGCTTCTAACTTACCACGATATGGAGAAAAGAATTGTGATTTATGCTTATGGGGAGAGCTTCAGGGGGAGGAAAGATGAATTGAAAGAGGATTTGGAAAAGGAGAAGGAGGGGTTGAGAGTGGATGTGAAGAGAGCCATGGAGATGCTTGATATCAAAATTAAGACAAAAGTTGTATTCGGGATGAAAGAGTTGAGAGAGGAGATTGAAAAGATGGATAAGGAGTAGAGTTATTTGTTTTTGGAATATCGCCCTGCTGCTATAATTTTTTCTTAAAGGCAATTCCCTTAATCCCAGTGGCGTACTTTAAGTATTTGGCAGTTTCCCGGTCAAGCTTCAATACAGGAATAATGTCTGTAGCGGGCTTTTCTGATTTCTCCAATATTTCTTTGTCTGCTTCCTCGCTGAATATGAACATTTTTGGTTTAAGCGGCTCTGCTGACTTTGGCTTGAAACCTTCTTGCTTTTTTCGTGCAACATCTTGTGTCATGCTAATATTACGCATCAATTCTTTTTTAAACAATGCCTGCCAATTAGTATTGGTGGAATTGTGAAGGAGATAAACCTAAGGAGGAAGATGGCCCGCGATGCGGTGAAAAAGGGCAAATATGCTGCAGCTATACCTTTACTAAATGAAATATTGAAAGAGCATGAGGAGTTTGTCAGCGAATGGAAAATGCTCGGGGTCTGCTATTTCCGCACAGGGGAGGCAAAAAAGGCGCTGAAATGCTTCGACACTGCAATAAGCAAGAATCCGCTGGATCCATTTTCATACCGGGAGAGGGGGAAATGCCACATGGAACTCAAGGAATATGAAAAAGCGCTTAAGAATTTCCACCTTTCGCTTGAGCTTACAAGATTGGATGAAAAAAAGAAGAGGGCGGAAGTCCTGATAACCATTTCTTATTTATATTATCTGCAGGAGGATGAGACTTACTTGGATTATATGAAAATGGCTTACAGAACAGAGCCGGAAGTTACTGCCGATTCCCTCCAGAGAATTTTTGAGAATGGAATCATGCCCAGCGAGGAAGTTTCAAAAAAAGAGAAGATGGGGATACAGCAGAGCATCGCCCAGGTTAGAAACGGCGCCAACGGAGGAATGGGGATTTAGATGATTCGGGCGCATGCAATTTTGAAGGGAAATGTGCAGGGTGTTTTTTTCAGGGCGAATACGCGCGATGTGGCGAGGAGAATGGGCGGAATCAGCGGGTATGTGAAAAACTTGCCAGACGGGACTGTTGAGATTGTTGCGGAAGGGAAAGAGCAGAAAGTGAAGGGATTTTTGGAAAAGGCAAGGAATTTTGACTCTCCCATAAATGTGCGGGAGATGGATGTTGATTACAAGGATGCTACTGGCGAGTTTTCAGGCTTTCAGATACGCTATTGACATATTCGGTCATATCGGGAAAAACTAAATCTGTGTCCACAGTTGCATTAACCCAGTAATAAAACGGGGAGCGAAGTTTCATTTCAAAAGCCCCAAGGCAGCCGTATTTATTTTTACCTTGAAGGATGTATCTCTCGCCTGCCAGAATTATTTCGTCTATTCCCTCTTGCCAAAGACCTATCGCAAAACGGGCCATCGATATTAAGGGGGTTGGGTTTCTGTCATGCGTCCGCAAAACAGTCACGTCTTCCTGCCGGAAATCAGGGGTTGAGGGGTCGGCAAATACAATTTTCCTTTCCTCGCGCTTTTCGGCTATTGCGGACCTTATCCTCTCTTCATAGAGAGGATGGATTTTTCTCAGTTTTTCAACATCGCGAAAAATATAGGAATTGCTAAAAGTCCTGCGCGGATTCCAATCAATACGCAAGCCTCCCTTAAAATCATCCGGCTTTGTTGAAAGGGGGTGCATAAAAATTATTGCCTTTTTCATGCAGTTTATTATTGCGAAATAAATATCCCCCACTTGAAAGTGGGGGTTTTTCCCAGCACTAGACAAAGCTG
>CAYTXD010000074.1:0-6166 GCA_964441305.1 Microcaldota archaeon | reverse complement strand
TTTGTCAGTTGGATTGCGTTTTGTTTTTTCATATTAATCACTAATTCTTATCAATTTGTAATTATTATATATCAACTAGTATATAAAACTTTCGATTGATGTGGTGCCTACTGAAATCTTAAAATAATCGAAAATAGTAGGCACTATAAACTAAGTGCTGGCCCCTTTCCTTTTCCGAAAGAAAAAGTGCTCTATTTGAAATGCGGGCATTTCAAAAGTTTTGCAACGCTAAGTTGCAAATCACCCAAAAAGAAAGGGAATTAGCACTCGTTACATCAGTAATTAAAACCTGGGGCACTGGTCACCAAAGTAATGAAAACTATCTAAACCATTATAAATATGCTATAATATATCTATAATGGCGTTAACATGCATGCGACAATTAAGTTTGAAGGGCTTGTTGAAAAAATTCTTGAAGAGGCTGTTAAGGAAGGCCTTGCCAAAACAAAGAGTGAAGCATTGAGGTTAGGAGTAATAGAATTAAATAACAGATATCATTTACTGGAAAGTTTGCAAGAAAGAATTGAGGAAGAAGAAGATATAGATTATATCAGGTCTGAAAGAAAGAAGCTGAAAAGTGGCAAAATAAAGTTGCATAGTGAAAAAGAACTGGAAGAGGCTTTGAAGGAATGAGTAAATGAAGTATACTCTCAAGCCCACTACTAATTTTTTGAAACAGCTTAAGAAGCTGGATAAGTCGATAAAGGATGAAGTCAATAAGAAACTAGAAAAGATCAAGAAAAATCCTAATTTATCAAAACCATTAAAACACGAACCACATTGTTTTTCCGAGAGAGTCAGAAATTATAGGGTTATTTTTGAGGTAAAGGGAGGCTTGATAGTCCTTTACAGAGTTAGAAAAAGAGAAAAGGCATACTGAATTAATCGTGAGCACCCATCACTCTGATGATGCCTGAAAACTCAACACTAGAAAAATGCTCCGGACCCAGCCAACTCGGCAATATCTTTCCAAGCATCAGGAAGCGAAATTTCCTCTCCATTCTTGGTTGCTCTTGTATTCCCATCAAGAGTCATCTGTTTAGACAGGTTAAACCATACGCTTAGACCAAAAGTAAAATACTATTTCTTCCTCCAGTTGGAACTTCGCCCCAAAACAGAAAAACTACTTTTTCTTTGCCAAGACAGCAACATACCTTTTCCTGTCAATTTCTTCAAGCACTTCAAGCCCGCACTCTCCAACAAGCTTTCTCAACTCTCCATCTTCGTATCCTTTCTCGTAAGTCACAATTGCTGAAAAAAGCCTGCTTCCCAGCCCGTCCTTTGGTGCGGCAATGAGTATATGCCCCTCCTTTTTGCAGTGCCTCTTGTGTGACTCAATAAGCTGCTTCTGTTTCTGATACGGGAAATGCTCAATCAATCCGTCCGAAAAAACAAAATCAAACTCCTTTTTCAAGTCAATATCAAAAGCGCTTCCAATAATATACCTTCCAACTCCGTTCATCTGCCTGAATCTCTTGTACGCCTTTTTTGTAATATCAACTAAAGTGGGTTTTGTCCCGTACAGATTGTAAATCCTCCTGGAAATAAGCCCTGTCCCCCCGCCAAGCTCCAGGGTTTCCTTCTCCCTCAAATCCAAATTCTCAACAAGCCCCTCATAATACTCCTCGAAATGCCTGTCAGATGCCTCAGCAAATATTTTATCAAAGAAGGGAATCCCGTAATAAGTGTCCCATCCGCTGAGAATTGCCATGATAAAATTGCTCATCCAGCATTTATTAAGTTTACATCCATGCTTTTTAGCAATAAACGGGGTGGTTCAATGATGCTTGAAGGAAAAACCGCAATCGTCACCGGAGCGGGAAAAGGGATAGGAAAGGGAATAGCCCTTGCACTTGCAAAAGAGGGGTGCAGGGTTGTTCCAAGCGACATAGATATTGAAGAGAGCAAAAAAACGGCAAAGGAAATCAAGTCCATCGGCGCGGAAGCGCTGGCGGTCAAATGCGACGTTTCCAAAAAGAGGGATGCCGTAAAAATGGTTTCGCAAACAAAGAAGAAATTCGGAAAGCCCGACATACTTGTAAACAACGCCGGAATATTCCCCTTTGTTCAATTTTCAAAAATGACAGAAAAAGACTGGGACAAGGTACTTGATGTAAATTTGAAGAGCGTATTCTTATGCACAAAGGAGGCACTAAAGCAAATGAAAAAAGGAGGAAAAATAGTCTGCATTTCCTCAATTGCGGCAATAATCGGCTTCCCCGGCCTCTCCCACTACTGCGCGTCAAAAGGCGGGATGAGCAGCATGGTGCGCGCACTTTCGCTTGAGCTTGCGGAAAGAAAAATAAACGTAAATGCAATAGCCCCAGGGGCAATAGACACGCCCGGCGCATCAAAAGTGCTAACAGAAAAGGCAAAAAAGCAGACGATAGCGCAAATACCGCTTGCAAGAATGGGAACGCCTGAGGACATTGCAAATGCAGTTGTGTTCCTTGCATCCGAAAAGTCGGATTATATCACCGGGCAGACCATAATTGTCGACGGAGGCTGGACGCTCCACTAGCTTCCACTACTAGAGGAAAAAACACGAAGTTTAAAGCTTAACGCGTCTAATCCTATTCATGCTCATAGGTTTTGTAGGCAAGCCCAATGCAGGGAAATCCTCCCTATTCAGCGCGGCAACGCTGACAGACACCCAAATCGCAAACTACCCATTCACAACAATAGACCCGAACAAAGGGGTAACCTACGTTCGAGCCCCCTGCCCCCACGTTGAAATGAAAAAAAAGTGCAACCCAAAAAACTCATTGTGTGAAAGCGGCGCCCGCCTCATTCCAATAAACGCGCTTGATGTTGCAGGCCTTGTGCCCGGAGCGCACGAAGGCAAGGGGCTCGGCAACCAGTTCATGAGCGACTTGAACCAGGCGGACGCGCTCATACATGTTGTAGACATTTCCGGCACCACAGACTTGGAGGGAAAGCCATGCGATGAGTGCGACCCGGCAGAAGAAGTCCTATTCCTTGAAAAGGAAATAACCCACTGGATTGCAGGCATAATGAACAGGAACTGGGCTAAAGTGCGCGGAAAAAACATATCCGGGCTTGCAGATGTTTTCGCAAGCCTGAAGCTAAATGAAAAGGACGCGGAAAAAATTGCGGACAACCTTTCACTTAAAAAAGAGCGCATAGATTGGAACGAAGAGCAAATCCTTTCTTTTGCAGATGAGGCGCGCAAGCTAACCAAGCCGGTTCTCATTGCGGCAAACAAGTCCGACCTGCCTGCAGCAAAAGAAAATTTAGAAAAGCTGAAGCAAAAATTCCCAGGCAAAATTATTATTTCCACATGCGCGCCTGCAGAAATAGCCCTGAGGAAGGCAAAAGAAAAAGGCGCAATTGATTACACTCCCGGGGATGCCGATTTCAAAATAACCGGAGAGCTTGATGAAAAGCAAAAGCAGGGGCTTGAAAAAATCCGCAAAATACTTAATGAAAATGAATTCGGCACAGGGGTGCAGAAGGCAATAAACGAAACAGTATTCTCCCTCTTAAACCTGATTATTGTCTACCCTGTGGAGGATGAAAGCAAGCTCACAAACAACTTCGGAGAGGTACTCCCCGACGCATTCCTCGTAAAAAAAGGCACAACCGCAGTCGAATTTGCGGGAAGGATACACACCGACCTAGCAAAAAACTTCATAACTGCGGTAAACGCAAAAACCAAGATGAAAGTGGGAAAGGGCTACATTATTAATAATAATGATATACTAAAGATAGTTGCAGGCAAATAACAAACTCTCTAAATATTTGCCCTGCAAATTTACACAATAATTTCAACTGGTGATTCAATGTCAAAGAAGGAAAGCAAAAAAGAATCTCAAAATGAACCCAAAATGGACAAAAAGGTGGTTTACGCACTTGTTGGCGTGGCTGCGGTTTCGCTGCTGCTGGTTGCCCTGTTTTTTCTGACCCCCTCAACTCCTGATGAGGATCCTAGGGCACAACTGCTCTACAACTCATACAACAAGATGATTGAGCTCGACTCCTATGAGATAATTTACCAGCAGGAAGAAGGAATACTCTCAAATGCGGTTAAGCTTTCCAAGTCAGATAACATGAGATATGCGGAAGTGGAAAACGATATTGAGAAAAAGACATTCCTGTTCAGGGACAATAAAGTTTACTTCTGCCAGGTTCTTGACGGAAAGGAGATGTGTGCGGAAGCAACCAACTCCTCAATTCTTGCAAACACAATTGACCAGGCGAAAACACAATTCATAGAGCCCTCCACAGTAAGCATAGACAAAAACGTGAACCAATACCTGGCTGAAAAAGGGGCGCTTGAATTTATCGGGGAAATCGAACAGAACGAATATAACTCCATTCCCTGCAGGGAAATAAAATATACAATTGACTACTCCGGGCTCAAGCTTGTGGAGCTCAATGAAATCGGCCTCTCCCCGTCAAACCCTATCGTTTCCATGTACAGGAATTTCACAAACACAAGGTGCATTCACGAAGAAACGGGCATACCCGTATACACCGAGCTTACCTACTCAAGCAGCCAGCGGGACTACAATTTCACCAGGACAGTAGAATCCCTTTCCAAAGAGCCGGCCGCTTCCTTTGAAATACCCGAAATCCTCCACAACATTTCCGAAGTGGAGGATTTTGCACTGGAAGTCACCGAGCTTAAGGAAAAGTACGGCTCCTGCGAGTCAATACCCGAATCCTCAAGGGGAACATGCTACTCTTCACTCGCATTCAATGAAAAGGACCCCCGCTTCTGCGAAAGAATCAAGGACAATTTAAAGCACGACCGATGCCTTATCTCCCTCCTCACTACAACCAGGGACCCCACCCTCTGTGAAATGGCAGTTGAATACACTGATGACTGCTATGCGGAGGCGGCAAGAAGGTTGGTGGATGTTTCCATATGCGATGAAATTGAGAACGTTTCCCTCAGAAATATATGCATCGGAAACGTCTCCCAGATGGAACCCCCTAAAAATGAAACCGAGTGCGTGACAGACGCGGGCTGCAAGGTTGGAGGGGAGATTGGGGAGATGTGCGTCCCTGTTGGTTGGGAAGTCCCATCACCCGGAGACGAGCTTCACCCCTGCTATGACACATCATTTGACTACAACAACTGCATATGCATCAAGGGAAAATGCGACTGGGAGCAGACTCCGGAGCATTCTGCATGCGTAGTACAGATGGACATTGAAAACAGGGACAGCATGCTGGGGATAAACAGCTCGGAAAGCGCAAACCACTCAGGGAGCGAATGAAAAGCAAAAAAAGCCGCGGCAGTAAAGCAAAAAAGCAGCACAGCGGCAGGAAACCAGGGAGCGGAAAAAAAGGCACGAGAAAAAAGGATGATAAAAAAATGGACTACACAATAGTTATTCCTGCATACAACGAGGAGGAGCACATCGAGCCGCTTCTCTCCAGCCTGGTTGAGACTCATACTCCCTCAAAAATAATAGTTGTGGATGACGGAAGCTCTGACCGGACAGCGCAGTTTGCAGGCCAGTTCGGGGTAAATGTAATAACCCATGAAAGCAACCTGGGAAAAGGCGCGGCAGTGAAAACCGGCGCCAATGCATCAGAAACTGAAAAGATAGTTTTAATTGACGGCGACAACCAGCACGATGCCAATCAGGTTTCCCTGATACTAGAAGCCCTTTCTGAAAACGACCTTGTTCTCGGCTCCCGCTTCAGGGCTGAAAACAAAATGCCCTTTTACAGGCTTGTTGCAAACATGCTCATCCGCGCCCTTATTCTCCCGAGAACAAATGAAATAACCGACCCACTCTCTGGCTTTCGCGGCTTCCGGAAAAGCTCATTCAATTTTGAGGAGGAGGGGTTCAACACGGATTTGGAAATGGTTTTTGACGCCATTGACAACAAGGCAAAAATATCCGAAGTCCCCATAAATGCAATATATTTCAAGAAAAGAACATCAAAATTCTCCAATCTCCCGAGGGCGGTGCATGAGTACCTCAAGCTCTTTTCCTATGCTCTCCTCCGTATGCTAAAACTCAAGAAGTAGTTCAGCAACATTTAAATACTACTTTAACCACATACTTAACGGGAGGAATACAAATGGCGCATACTTTCACGCAAAGGACGATTAAAAGAAAGGAGCTAGCAGAGCCAGGGCAGGATAATGATTCAAGAACTGCATTTCCCCTGAAACGGCCCCCCC
>CAYTXD010000073.1:0-6319 GCA_964441305.1 Microcaldota archaeon | reverse complement strand
TTTTGATGAAGATATGCCAGCCAAGGGACAGGCAGATGAGTCCAGAGGATGTTTTTCATGATATTGCAAGAACACTTGCGGATGAGTTTGAGTCCGTAAGATTGGGGCTGATGCTCCACAACCCGGAGAAGAACCGGCTTGAAACAGTTGCGATGATTGGAACCAGGGAATTCAAGCCATGGAATGTTTCCCTAGACAGTGATTGGGCGGCCGCGAAGGTTTTCAGGGATGGGGGCGGAAACCCCATTTTCGGAAATCCAACAGAGCTGAATGCGGTAGGCGTCCTCGAGAACTGGCCTGCGTTTGACAAGAACAAGCAGGCGCTTGGTTTTTTCAAAATCAGGAACGGGTACGATGTGGGGGTCTTCCTGGTTGAGTGCGCGGATGAAAAGTTCCTGAAGGAAAAATCGGAAATCATCAAGGCGGTTGTTCACCACCTGGCAGTTATGCTTGAGAACACCCTCGACAAGCAGAACCTTTCGAAGGAATTGAAACGAGTTAAGGAGAAGGAAGTCATTCTTAGAAACCAAATCAATGCAGTAATGGGGGAGATTGAGTATCCAAAGGATATACAGGGGATGGACCAGGTCATTAAAACATCATATGGATTCCTAAGGGCAGGGCTTGCTGCATTCAACGGGGAGAGGGATCTTCTGGATGGGGTTTTCATATTTAATGTGGACGAGAATAGGGGCATCCTTAGCAACGTATTGGCGATGGATGTGGATAACAATCTTCTTCCAGTTAGAAAAGGGTCAAAATGGGTAGGGCTACATGAAAACGGGACACTTCCAAGGGGAGTAGAAGAGGCAAGAAATAAATCTTCAAACATGGTTATAGGAATATGGAATAATGGGGAAAGGGTCTCTTATGCATTTAACCAGCTCGGGGATTGCAGGGAGCTGGGAAGGATTAAATGCAGGGTGCCTGGTTTTGCTGATGCACTTAAAGTGCCTATAACAAAGGAGGACAAAATGGTCATAATTGACTTTACTTTTGTGAATTCTTATGGCAAGCCAAAAAGGACATTTGCATTTTACATGAAAGAAGCGGTTGTTGACGGAACCAATATACTGAAGGGAGGAAAACAGGTTGCAGACAAAGAAAAGCTGTCTAACCTTCTTAATGTCTGCCGTTTTGGAGGGAGGATGGTCGGGAACACGATAGCTCTTGAGGAGTTCGGAATGGACGGGCTGACCAAGCTTTCAACAAGAAGGAAAGTCATGTCAGAGCTCGAGTCTGGAATAAAGAAATGGCACAGGGCTAAAGAGCATATCAGACCTCCTGCAATTATGATGTTGGACATTGACAATTTCAAAAGCGTAAATGATACATTCGGGCATCCTGCAGGAGACCAGGTTTTGGTTGAGGTTGCAAAAAGGGCGAAGAGCTCAATCAGACAGGATGTTGACTTGATTGGCAGGTACGGAGGCGAAGAATTCCTGGGTGTTTTGTTTGACTGTGAATCTCCGCACACAGTTGCGGAAAGAACAAGGAAAATGATACAGAATAAGCCGGTCTGGATTTCATTTAATTCAGAAACAAAAGTTGTATTTGATTCTGAAAGGACCGTTATAAGCGAATCGAGGGGAATAAAGGATTACAAAAAAGGAGACGAGGCAACTTTCAGGAAAGGGGAAAGAATCGGGGTCTATGTTACTGCAAGCATTGGGACTGCGCAGATGGGAGAGGGGATTTCGGCAAGGAATGAGTTGGTTGAAAAAGCGGACCAGGCGCTGTTCAAGGCAAAGAGGGATGGGCGAAACAGGGTTGTTTGCGCAGAACTGCAAAATTAAATAAGAAGGTTAATTCCCCTCAACGCTGCTTCTATTGACGCCATGACTATGTCCGATGTGGCGGCATACGCGCTCACTTCGTTTTCCCCTTTTCTCATCTTCACGCGGACGTGGACGAGAGCATCTGCTCCGCCTGAAATTGAGTCCACATGATATTCGGTAAGTTTTACTTCAGTTTCACCTAATGCTTTTTCTATTGCTGCAACTGCGGCATCTACAGGGCCGTTTCCGACCCCTGCAACTATCTGGGGCTTTCCGTTTACGAAAAGCTTCACCGAGGCGGTTGGAGTCACTTTGTTTCCAGTTACAACCACGAATTCGTCAAGCTTTACCTTCGCCTCCTCCTGCATTCCAAGAACATCGTATGCGACCATCTGAAGTTCGGCATCTGTGACTTCCTTTCCCTTGTCCCCTATTGCTTTTACTTTTTCAACCGCTTTTGCAACCTGCTCATCCGACAAGTCCAGCCCAAGTTCATTAACCCTCTTCTTTATTGCCCCCTTGCCGGAATGCTTTCCGAGCGAGAAAGTTCTTGACTGGCCGACCATCTCGGGCGCTATTGGCTCGTATGTGCAGGCATCTTTCATCACCCCGTCAACATGTATTCCGCTTTCGTGGGCAAATGCCTTTGGCCCGACCAGGGGCTTGTTTTGGTTTATTGAAAGCCCGGTTAGTGCGGAAACGTATTTGGAAAGGGAATATAGTTTCTTCAGATCAAGAGTTTCTTTATTGTAAAAGAATTTCAAGTCAAGAGCCACTTCGTCTAGTGGTGCATTGCCTGCGCGCTCTCCCATTCCGTTTATGGTGCAGTGAATCTCCTGCGCCCCCGCCCTGTACGCGGAAAGGGAGTTTGCAACTGCAAGCCCCAAGTCGTTGTGGCCATGGAAGCCGACAGGCATTTTGAGATTGGAAACAAGATGCCTTGTCTTTTCAGAAGAAAGCTCAGGGTTCAGCACTCCGACAGTATCGCAGAGTGTTGCTCCGGCTGCGCCCGCCTCCTCGGATTTCTTGAAGATGCTTACCAAATCATCCATTCCAGTCCTGCTGCCATCCTCCGCAAGAACTTCCACTTTAAGCCCGTGTTCTGTGGCATGCCCTATGCATTGCACAGTTTTTTCCTCAACCTGCTCCCTTGTTTTCCTAAGCTTCTTTTCAATATGAAGGTCGCTGGTGGGGACTACCAGTGTGAGATAGGAAACTTCGGATTCTATAGCCGCGTCAATATCGGGTATGAGAACGCGTGAGAAAGAGGCGATTTCAGCTTTCAGCCCCTCTTTTGCAATTGCCCTGAGGGCGTCTCTTTCCCCCTCACTTACGCAAGCGCTTCCCGCCTCTATTACGTCCACCCCAACCTCATCAAGCTTTTTTGCAATGGCAAGCTTCTTCTCTCCATTAAGATTAACTCCGGGGGTTTGCTCCCCGTCCCTTAAAGTTGTATCTAGGAGGCGCATAAAAACCACTTACAATTAAGTTATGCAGGATTAAATTACTTTCCTATTGGGTGTCCGCATCTTCAGTCCATTTTTCAAGAATCTTGCTTTCGTTTTTGGAGAGGGCAATAAAGTAGGATTTGCCCGCCTCTTCGGAGAACCATTCAACTACCCATGCTTCCGGCACCGATTCAAATTCAAGCAATTGCGCGGTTGGGGTTGCATCCGAGTACCTGGTAAGGAAATTCCTTATGTCGCCGGTTCCGTCAATGGTGTGGGAAGCGATTATTGCCTCCTCTTTGAATGCGAGTATGCACCTTGGTTCGTTGACGCACACCCTGCAGCCTGTTGTTATGTATTCTTCCGGCTTGGTTACAAAGTTGTTTATGTTATCTGCGGACAAGTCGTAGGTTTCATGGATTCTTTCCGGGCAGGGGGAGTTTGGCCAAAGTGTCACCTTTGCCCTAAGAAGATAGTTTTCGGGAGTTTCAGAGGAAGTCAGTATCTCAATGTCTGCATCCGGGTCCTGGTCATAATATTTGGAGCGAAGGTCCTCTATGACGAAGCCTTTTGCATCGCTCAAATCGTAAGTTCCCGGTTTTGGAAAGAAGAATAGCAATAGGGCAATCAGGATTACGAGGCCTATTATAATTATCTCTTTCCTCATGAGAAAAAGTAAAGAAGAAAGGGAATATAACCTTTTTGCTATCCCCTTTCGTCAAAATCCAGGTCCAACCCTCCGCCAACGCCGAGTATGACGTTGTAGACGATTGCTATTATTGCCCCTATTATGAAAACAAATATTGCGGACACCACTGCTCCTACCGAACCCATTACAAAGAAGATTATTGCGCCAACAATGCCTCCTCCGATGATTCCCATTGCTGTGCTTGAATCTCCCTGGGCTAGACCGAGAAGCGATGCAAGTACCAGAAGCACAGTCATCAGGACAACTATTAATTCCTGAATAACAAACGAAACCACTCCCAATATCCTTCCAAGGGACACAACTCCTATGTGCCTTAATGTCATTTTTGCCATGGGATTGGTTTTAATTGAATGTTTATAAGTTTAACTAAGAGAGGTAAAGGATTATTGTGGGGAGGAGTATCGCGCCCATTACATGAATTCTCTTTACCCCGAAAAGCATTGGGGAAAGCCCGATTGCCGTTGCAGTTGCAAGCACAAGCAGCCCCAGGGGGCCGGAGAGCAGTGCGACAGTAAAAAGGAGGAATGCCGCAATCACCGAGTTGATTGCAAGGAAATTTGCCCTTAGTATGGGGCCGGCAAGCCGTGAAACTGCAATAAGGAAAATTGCGCCCATTCCAAGGGAAAGCATGAGAATGCCTGCCATGAATGGAATATCCTGGGCGGTGAATTCTGCAATTGAGCCGGCAGCGGCAAGCGCGCCAACCCTTGCCCTTCCCAGGATAACCATTGAGGCGATTGCAAATACAACATGGCTGGAGGCAATTGAAGAGGTAAGGGCGAGGAATTCCCTTGATTTCATTGCAACGAATGCGGATGCGAAAACAGCAACCTGCGCAGGCGAGCCTATTCCTGGGAATAAGTCCGCGATAAAGCCGAGAAGTATTCCGAGCAGGATGAATTTCTTGAAATTTAATTTCAGGAGCCTGTCCTCCTGCTTTTCAGGAACATCCCTGTTTTTTGTGCCCATTATCAGCGCGCTTATTGCAAAAAGGCCGGTGAAAAGGGGGAATAGGGGCTCGTTTATTGTGGAGTTTAATGCCAAATAGCCAAGAACCCCTGAGAGAAGGAATACGAGAAGTGCATGCGGAATCTTTTCCTTTTCGCTGAAAATTAGAAATGCTGCTGCAAGGATTAGCGCAACAGGCATTGCCGGCTGGATGAGGGAGGAGAGGAACGGAAAGAGAAGAACTGACACCGGAAGGAGGAAGAAGGAAAGGGAAGAGGAGAGTAGTATTGAAATAACGCATATTCTGAGAGCTTCAAGTCCTTTCCCCCTCAAGGTCATCCTGTGAGCTGGAAGAACTGAAACATAGGTTCCCTCCTCCGGAATGCTGAGGAATACCGCCGGAAAATAGCTCACTATAATGTGAGAGCCGAGTGCGCCGAGAATTAGTGCGGGGAGTATTGACGAGTCCAGCCCGCTCTGGGTGAGAACTGTTGCAATTGTGTTTGCATGAACCCCTGGTATGAGGCCTGAGAGAATTCCAAGCAATGCGCCGGCAAGTGCGGGAAATATTTGCTCCATTCAACCTCCTGTGGAAATGTGGTGGGCGGAAATGTACTTTCCCCTCTTATATTCGGAAACCGTTCCCTTTACAAAAGCATAATCGCCATTGTAAAGTATGTGGGGGTTTTTGAGTGAATTGTCAAATGTCACTGTTACGCATTCCCTGTCGCATACCCTTATGCTTGAGCGGGTTTCCCCAGGGTTAATGCTTGTGATTTTTCCGTGGAAGGAAATTTTTTGGTTTTCATCAAAGTAGTCGATTGCGCCTATTGAAACTTCCGCGTAATCAGAGTGGGTGAAAAGAAATAGTGAAAGAATTCCCATTACTGCAACTGCACAGGAAAGCAGGGCGAGCTTGCTTTCCGAAATCTCCCGCGCGAACATATATCTCCTTATAAAAATTGCCATTTAAATTCATTGACATGAGTGTTTTGATTAAGGGTGCAAAAGTAGTCACCCAAAATGAAAAGAGGGAAGCAAAGGAAGCAGATATTCTGATTGAGGGGAATAGGATTTCTTCCGTTGGAAAGAGTATTAATGAAAAGGCGGAAATTGAAATTGACGGGAAGGGGAAAATTGCAATGCCAGGATTTGTGAATACGCATACTCATTCCGCGATGAGCCTTCTTCGCTCATATGCAGATGATGTGCGGCTTTATGAATGGCTTGAGAAGAAAATATGGCCTGAGGAGAAAAAGCTGAAAGAAGAGGATGTTTACATCGGCACAATGCTCTCGTGCATTGAGATGATTAGGAGCGGTACAACATGCTTCAATGACATGTACTTTTTCATGGAGCATGCGAAAAAAGCGGCAGAGGAAAGCGGGATGAGGGCGATGCTCGCATACGGGATGATTGACTTATTTGATGAGGGG
>CAYTXD010000072.1:0-6335 GCA_964441305.1 Microcaldota archaeon | reverse complement strand
GCGCTGGAGCAGTTGAGCGCAAAGCTGGGGGCTTTTTTGGGAAACGGGACAGAGCTTGAAGCAATGGAGTTCCTGCGCCAGAAGTCCGATGGAAGCGTTAAGGAAGCGCTCAGGATGGTAAGCGGCGCGGAAGCTCTGGGGTTCACTGGTTTCGAGGAATTTAAGTCAGCGGTTGAATTAATGCAATGAGAGTTTCTCCTTCCACAGGCAGCGGTTTCAGAGTTTCGGAAAAACCCCCACTATTTGAAAATTGTTTATAAACTCCTATTCCATTAGCTTATGCACAAACAAATGCGGGGTTGTGGATATGGAAAAAATTGCAAAAATGGCATTTCTTGCCTTTATCATGTTTTCAGGGATTTTTTTGCTGGGGTGCCCCGGCGAGGATGGCGGGGATGATGGCGCGGGAAACGAAACTGGGATGAATGAAACCGGCGTTAATGAAACTGGGATGAATGAAACGGGTGAAAACGGCGCGGCGGTTAATGGCACCGAAGCGGGAGGGGATGGGCCCTCAGATGCGGATTTCACAAGTGTTGCAAACTCGAACAACCAGTTCGCATTTGATTTGTATTCAAAATACGGGGAAAGCGGAAATAACGTGTTTTACTCCCCCTACAGCATAACTTCAGCTCTCACTATGGCTTACGAGGGAGCGGAAGGGCAAACTGCAGAGGAAATGAGGGAAGTTTTCCACTTACCGGAAAATATCGGGGAAGTTAGAGAGGGCTTTTACGCAATAAACCGGGAGCTGAACAAGGGGGAGAAGCCATATACCTTGTCAGTTGCAAACTCATTGTGGGCACAGGAGGGTTATCCATTTGTTGAAGAATATTTCGATGTTATAGGGGAATACTACTCCGGAAAGGCGACAAACCTTGATTTTGCACGGGAAACTGAAAACGCCAGAATAACTATCAACGCCTGGGTGGAGGAGAATACAAAAGGGAAGATATGTGACATCATACCCCAGGGGATGCTTTCCCCTGCGAACAGGCTGGTTATAGCGAATGCGGTTTATTTCAAGGCAAACTGGAGCAGCCAGTTCAGCGAATATGCAACAGCCAATGATACGTTCACCCTGGAAACAGGGGAGGAAGTTGAAGTCGAGATGATGCACCAGATGTATCTTTTCAATTATGCCGAATTGGATGAGCTGGAAATTCTGGAAATGCCCTACCAGGGAAATGACATTTCAATGCTTGTAATACTTCCAAAAGAAGGAATGGAGGGAGAAGTTGAGGGCTCTTTCACCCTGGAAAATTTCGAGATGTGGAAGGAAAGCATGGAAATGGAAAGGGTTGAAGTCGGGTTTCCGAAATTCACTTATGAGGCAAATTACATGATGGCAAATGATTTGAAGGATATGGGAATGCCCACCGCATTTAGTCCGGACGCGGATTTCACAGGAATGAGCCCAACTGGAGAATTGTTCATTGACGAGGTTATACACAAAACCTACATAGAAGTAACAGAGGCGGGAACGGAAGCGGCAGCGGCAACAGTTGTGATGATGAGGGCGGTGTCCATAATTGAAGAGCCGCCCAAGCAGTTCACCGCGGACCGGCCGTTCATTTTCATAATCCAGCAGAAGGACTCGGGGAATATACTTTTCATGGGCAAGCTGAGCGACCCGTCGGAATAAGCAGAAGGGAATCAGTTCATGCCGGGCATGCCATTGGGCGGCTTTCTGTTTTTGTCAAACCCAATTGGCTTTGGGACTCGAGTTTCCGCGTCCCCGTTCTGCCCGTTTTTCTTTCTATTTGTGAATATTCTTATTTTACCTTTGCCTTCTATGTTCTGGCTGAGTTTTGAGTCAAGCACCTGAGATGCCTTCTTCTTGTCAATTTTTTCCATAAGCGCTGTGCACTGCTCAATAACTTCTGCATCATCAGTTGTGTCAAGCACGTTTTGCGCTGCAGAGAAAATTTTCCCATTTGTTTCCTGCGGCCCATTCTCTTCTCCTTTGCATACATGGAAGCCAAGCTTTACCAAAACAAATTTCTGAAGGTCTTGGGAATTGCCAGATATTTTCAAAAGAGTATCAAGATTGGGGGTTTCTTTGCTGAAGATGTCCTGCTTCAGCATGTACTCCTTTACCTTGTCCGACACCTCGCTATTAACAAGTATCTTTTCAATTTCCTTGTTTGGAAGCGCTTTCAATAGGGATTTTAGCTTCTTTTGGAAATAAGGGGGCGAGTAGTCCTGTTCATTCTCCTTATCCAAAATGCCGACATCTTCAAGGAATTTAAGCGCACCACTTTTGTCAACATCAAGAAAGAGGAAATCTGAAAAAGAGCAAATCCCGCATATTGTGTGGAGATTGGTGTAGATGAATTTGATATCTTCTTTCGGATTGTGGTTTGGGCCAAGCTCCCCGTAATCCCACAGCATCTGGTTCTGCCAGCACATTGCCAGCACTTCCTCCGCCATGTTGGACATTCTCTCAAGCATGCCCCTCTCAACTAATGATGCATTAATTGATATCTCATTCGTCGATGAGTTCGAATAATGGGAAATATCCCCTATTTTCATATTTTCAAGGGATTTCCTTATTTCATCTGCACGTTTGGAATCTGCCGCCTTTTGCCTGTTTCCATAGCCGCCGGAAAAAAGCTTGTCATAAACCCCGCAAAGCTCAAAAGCAAGCCCATAGGCCTTTACGCCATCATATTCATCGGAATTTTTATTTTTCTCCCACTCGGAAACGATTTTTTCCAGGTCCGAATGAAACATAATTGAGTCAAACTCCGGCTCCTCCCGGGTTGAGTACCTTTCCATTATTGATTTGAGCCTCTCAATAACCTTTGGGAATTGTGAAAGGAACGCGAGGTGATCATCAGGGATTCCCTTCTCCTTTTGAGTTTTAAGGTTCTCCGCCTCTGATTTTAGCATATAGTCAATTAGTTCATGCGAGCTTTCTGGCAGTTCCCCTTTCTCGAACATGTCGAGTATCTTCATTGAAAGTTCCTCTGAAATGTGAAAAGCTGCACGTGACAGCTTGAAAAAGGGAGCTTGGAGGATATATGTTTGTTCAGGAAGGTTTTGGCTTCCGGGTATTTCCATCTGCCGAAGGTCATTTTCTGCCTCAAGCTCCAGTATGGGCACTATGCCATCGATTATTTCGAGGGTGCGGCCATTTGCATGCCCAATCTCCCCGGCAATTGAAATATTGATTGCAAATCTCTCAAATGTGTTAAGTGCAATGTGCTTTCCGTAGATGGAAAGGGAACCATAATTCCCGATAATCGTTTCAATTGATTTTGAATTGGCAATAATCTCCCCCAGGTTGTTCATTGAATGGGAATTCAGCATAATCTGCTTTGCAATCCCTGGATTGAAAACAATGCCCAGTATTGATGCTTCGGTTTCAGAAGTAATTGAGCCCTCTCTTGAAATGAGGGTTTCATATGCCCAATCTTCTGTTGCCACTAATTGCATTAGCTGTTCATGTTTCATAGTGTATATTATGCACAAAGTAATTTATAAATGTTGTGGTAATTAGTAAATATATGTGTCTACCTCATCCAGGAGTCCGACACAACCCAGTCGAAGCGCTCATCGTTCCTTTCCGCTTTTTGGACAACCTCCAATGCGGCGTTCACTTGTTTCTTGAAATTCTTCAAATCAGGGTAGCTGTCAGGCCCCGGGGCATGAAGAGGCGCCTTAACCGCTATTTTCCTTCTTCTGTCAACCAAAGCAATGTAAAGAGTGCTTGTTCCCTTGCTCCTGTAAATCTTAAGCGCGTAATTAAGCCCGTAAGGCGCCTTCTTCCTCATGAAAATCTTATCAATATCGAACTTGATGTCATTTGGAGTGCCCACATCCCGTATCTCCATGCTTTTCTTTGTTTCAATAATCATTACCTTTTCGGGTATCTGCAATGCCTTCTTTTGGTCTGTATTCATAAACTCCACTCAAATCAAGAAAATAAAAAACAAATCAAAGCCCGTACCTGGTTTTCAGGCGCTTGACTGCCTGCGTCCTCGTAGTCATCGTAACCTTGGGAGGCGCCTTTTTCTTGAATTCGTTAAGATTCTCCTTTTTCTCCTCCTTTTCGTTTTCCTCTTTCTCCTTCTTGCTCTTTTTGGGAGTTTCGGGCGGAGTGTACTCTACGTCCGTGGCCTTTTCCATGGATTCCTTGCTTCTCTTCATCCCTTCTTCGGATGCCTTTTTGTTTATGGTAAAAAATACCGACGCGTCACCCATAATTAAGCTATTCTTTTGTATCTTTTAAATATATCGATTGGCCCATGGGAGAAAATCAAAACATATTTAGGCGGCCGCATGCCTATTTTCTTCAGAAGCCCCAGAGGTGTGGAGCATGTGCATCTCATGAGACCTGCATGTTTCAAATTTGGGCGTCTTTAGGGTGCACCCATAAAATTTGGAATGCCTTTTTTTCCTTCACCTCTACAAAATAGGGCCATAAGTCAACCCCCCTTTCCTTTAGGAAGTCAGGCAATTCCCTGCTTACCATCCAAACATCCCTGTAATTTCGACTGGAAAGCAACCCCTTCCTCCGCTTTATAAAGAAAACAAGTAAATCTTCATTTGGTGATATGCATGAAATTTGGTGCGCAAAACATGACCCATATGGAATTGGAAACGCTTGTTGAAACACTGAGGAAAATGAACATGGCAGTGTTCTTCCAGAAAGTTGGAGAGCAGACAGTAGTAATGACAGAAGACATGTGCAAGTCCGCAATTTAGAGGCAAGAAGCAGGAAATTAAACTAATCAGCTTTTTTTCTCCTTCTCGTTTTTTCCTTTTGCTTTGGAAGGCGCGGTGCGCTCTTTGCGCCCGCCTCTCCTCCCACTTTTCCCCTGGGATGAGCGCGAGCTTCCTTTCTCTGAGCTTTTTCTATGGGAGCTTCCGCTTCTTGAACTCCTGCTTTGAGAACTTCCACCTGAGCCGGAATGGCGGGAGCTTGAGCTCCCCTTTCTTGAAGAATCCCTGCCCGAACTCCTTCTCGGGCTTCTGCTCCTTCCGGTGTAGACAAAACTTTCACTGGGCGGTTTAGGAGGCTCCTCCTGCCTTTTTTCCTGCGGCTTCTGGCTCCTGGCCTGGGCCTGTTTTTCCTGTCTTCTTTGCTGTGGCTGCCGCCTTCCCTTGTCCTGGGGCCTGCCGGACTGTTTTTTTGGCCTGCTTTCACTGCTTCTGCCTGAACCCCTTGGCTGCCCTCCTTTCTGCTGCGGCCTTCTTGGGGCCTGCTGGCTGCGGGAAGTTCCCCCTGGTGGCTTTCCCCCTGAAGAAGATTCGGGAGGCGGAGCAAGCTCGTGCTTCTTGTCCCCCCTTCCCTCCAAAATCTTCTCGTTCTCAATAACCTGTGCTATTCTATGGGTAATCTTTGGGCTCAGCCGCTCTTTTTTCTTTCTAATCACATCAAGCAGCTCATCCACATGAATAACCGACTCCGCAATCTTCTTGTCCTTTATCTCCCATTTGCTTGTGCTGGAGACAATATACCTGTCAATCCAGAGCTTGAGGTTGTGCTTCAAAAACAGCCTTTTAAGGGTATATGAATAGCTGTTCAGCTGGGAAATCGAGCGGGACGGGTCTATTACCTCTCCCCTTCTCCCCTTTTTGGACCTTCTCCAATTGCCCTTTTCATCGCAGGTGACCTTGCCTGCGTACGACTTGGTCTCCAGTATGAAGACGCCAGTAGGCCCGATTACAACATGGTCTATGTGCGCAACCCTGTCAAACGGGCTTATTGACACATCGTTCCAGACGTAATAGCTGTCCGGCAGCTGCTCCAGCTGCTCGGCAATGATTTTCTCTCCTTCGCTGCCTGCCTTGAATATCATCGCTTCTTTTCTCTCTTTTGCCCTTCTTCTGCGCGCGACGATGTACAGATACGCGAGTATCCCCGCAGAAACGCTGAAAATGATGCCCAAAATAAAAACAAAGGCCATTTTCAGTCCTTGGGCAATTTCCGTTGTGAGAATAAAGTAAAGGGCTATTGCCGCTGCAACTGCAAAAACCGCAAGTGAAATTGAAAGCGGCCTGTTTGCGGAAAGCGAATCAATTATGCTCCGCCCCTTGCTTTTTCCCATTCCCATCTTTTCAGTATGGGAAATGTCTGATAGAATTTTTGCCATGTACTTACTTCCTTTTGAAGAACCGACTATTCAAAATACTCGATTACTTCCATTCTGTGGGCGTCTTTGCTGCCGCACTTTGGGCATATTGCGCCCCCTTTCAAAACGAGTTTCTTGGATTTGCAATTCGGACACTTGTCCGGCTTTTTTCCCTCTATTCGCATGGTTTCCTTGCATTTTTCGCAGTAGTAAAACTGGAAACCTGCGCCTCCTCCAACTATATCCTCGAAC
>CAYTXD010000071.1:0-6345 GCA_964441305.1 Microcaldota archaeon | reverse complement strand
ATTATTGGGGAGCCGGAAAGCGCGCCCTCAAGCCCGGGTGCAAAAATCTTCACCCCGCATGCCGCATGGGCCTCGCCAACATAATCAAACTTCTCTCTTGTCTTTCTCATTTCAGTAAGCGGCTTTGGCTTTAGCAGGGCGCGGATTCTTGTTTCTGAAATCCCTTTAAGGGTGCCGAACATCACCCTGTCCCCCGTGCTCATTACACCATCGTAAAGAATTACATCAACAGTCATGCCAAGCCCCTTTTCCTCCTTTACCTCAAGTATGCTTCCCCTGCCAGTCCCTTCCGCACTTATGTTTAGCGATTTTTCAAGGAACTTCTGGCTGAGACCTGAAAGGAACATGAGCAATTCTGTTATGCCTTCGCCGGATTTTGCGCTTACAGGTATTATTGATATTTGTTTTGTGAAATCATTGACCCTGTCAAACCTTTCGGCCTCAAATCCATACTCATAAACTTTTCCAACGAGCTCGTAATTCTTTTCATCAACTTTTGTCTCTACCCATTCCTGCTGGCTTGAAAGGGATTTTATGAATGATGAAGTGTCCTGCTCATTCCAGCCCTCAACCAGGTCAACCTTGTTTGCAGCAATTACGAAGGGGGTTTTGAACTGCTTCAGAATCTTTATGCTCTCAACCGTTTGGGGCCGGAAGCCCTCAGTAATGTCCACAACAAGAACTGCTATGTCTGCAATGCTGCCTCCCCTTTCGCGCAATGAAGTGAAAGCGGCATGGCCGGGGGTGTCGATGAAAAGCAGCCCGGGGATGGTGAGGTTTACTTTCATTTTCTCAAGCTGGTCACCGCAGATTTTCTTTATCACTTCGCTTGGCATGTAACTTGCGCCAATCATCTGGGTGATTCCGCCCGCCTCCTTTTTCGCGACTCCTGAGCCGCGCACCCTGTCCAGTAGCGAAGTTTTTCCATGGTCGACATGGCCGACAAAAACGGTTACCGGAGACCTTACTGCCATATGAATCACTTTTTGAAAAGGAGCTACTCTTCTTCCCCTATCCTTTCGCACCTTAGCTCGGTGTTCTTTTCAGAGCGGATTGTGACCGCGCCCTCGCCCTCAAACCCGTATGCCACAAGCTTTATCGGGTAAAGCTCGGGGTAGGAGCTTTTGCCCCCGTAAATTTTCACCTTTTTGTATGCCCATTCGCTTGCCTTCACCAGGCCCATTCTTATTCTTCCCTTTGAAAGCTGCCTTTCAGGTGCAAGCGAGACTGCTTCGGGAAGCACGATATCGCATTCGATCCACTTGTCCGCATTCGTATTGTTTTCTATTCCCACTTCCAACTCAACAGAGTTCTTGAGGAACGCCATTAGCCTTATTGGAAAGAATCTCGTGGATATGCGGAGCACTGAAACACCTGCTGTATAATAGCTCCCCAGGTTTAAAAACAATAGCTTTTGGTGAATCGCTATGGAAATTTGAATGGGCACTAAATTACACTAATGACAACAGGTTTTTAAGCTTTGGATGTGAAATATGAGCGATAGCATGAGCCAATTTTTCATAAGTAGAAACCCTGTGCAGGAGCAGAAGGACAGAAACCTAATGGAAAAAGGGAGAACCCGCTGCTTCATAGAAAGGGGGGAAAACCCGTACCCTGAGGGAAGCGGGCTTTGGAAAAAAGTTGAGAGAGGAATTGAAAGTAAAGAAAGGAGAGTTGGAGAGCAGAAAGCTAAGCTTGCAAGAAAGGCGCTTAGGGAGAAAAAGAAAAAAGCAAAGGAGAGGGACGAGAAAACAAGGCGGATTATAAGGGAAGCGCAAAAAGATGAAAAGGAACGGGAGCAGAGGGAAATAAGCCAGAGGAAAAACCCATATCCTGAAGGAACCGGAAAGTGGGGAGAAAGGCAGGCAAAAATTTTCAGGGATATGGAGTGGAAGGAGCTAAAGGGAAATTCGGTGAAGAGGGGAGATTGGAAAAGGTTTGAGTCAAAGGGAATTCTTTTTCTTGAGCACGGGTTCATGGCAATAAAGTTTGTTCATTCTGATGAAAGGAGAATAAGGGAAGCTGATACCAAGCAGGGGGAGCTGGAGTTCTACAAAAAGGACAGGGCCCCGAGAAAAGAAGTTGTTGCAATATATGGCTCGCTTGAGAAAGGGATAAGGGGAGTAATACATGCTGACAGGACTGAGCTGAAATCAAGGAGAAAGATATTTGAGGAGAAAATTGAAGTTGTGAGGAAAGTAAATGAGGAGCTTATTTCGCAGGGGAGCATGCTTAAGCCGGAAGGTGTTGAAAGGTTGAGGGGGAATGTTGTTGAAGTGGTTGCAACAATTACCGAGGCGCACAACTACCTGGAACAGCTTGCAAAAAGGAAGCTGGTGCGGGCAAGCCAGCTTTTGGAAAACAACATCCCAGCCGCAATACCGACCGTCAGGGCGGGGCAGAGCAGGGAGAGGAGGAGAACTGAAAAGATGAAGCTTGCAATAGAGAGGCAGTGGAACAGGCTTCTTGTTTTCAGGGATTTTTTGAAGGAGGAGTACAGAAAGGGGAGGGACCCGGTTTACTCCGCATGCTACGCGCAGGTAAAGTGCCACTGGGCATGGAGGAACCTGTTTTTCATGCATCTCGAGGTTGCAAAATGCTTTTCCGTTGAAAGAGGAATTGAGGTAAACAAAAAAATAGACAGTGCATATGACATTCATGGAATGGCAAGGAAAGTTGCGGGGAAAGACAGGGAGAAGGCGGCAAGGATGATGGGCGCGATTTACAAGCAGTGCAGGGGGATTTTCAGCAATAGTGAATTGAGTGACTTTATAGGAAATCCGAAAAAAGAGGGATGGGACGCGGTTCTGGAGAAGAGGACGGATTTTGAGAGAATAGAAAGGCATATAACCGCAAAATACTGGGAGCAGAAGCTTGATGCACTTCTTATTGACTCTGCCGGAAATGAAATCCCTGGGAGGATCAGGGAGATTGCAAATTTTTTCAGCAATGATGAGATTGGGTTTGAAGAGATAAGGAAACTAAGGGACGGGATGTACAAGCTTTCATTCATGCTGGAGGGAAGCCATAAGGGAGGCAGCCAGCTCAAGAGGGCGAAGGAGTCATATCTTAGCGGGGAATCGGATATGGAATCTTACAAAAGGGCGGTGGCAAAATTCTCTCCTGGATATGAAAGGACTGCCAGGTGGATGAATATGGCGATGGGGAAGCTTGAAGAGTACAAGGCGGAAGAGGCGGTTGGAAAGTTCACCAAGGGGCAGGTGAATATTTAAAAAATTGCATGCCAAAACTCTTTTGGTTTTATGGCTATTCCGGAAGCAAAATACATTAGAAATGAAGTCATACTCAGGGACATGCAGCTTACCCAGGATGTTAAGCTTGCGAGAAAATCGCTTATAAGGTGGATTGCACTTTCCCTTGGGCTTATTTCCCCCAATGAGACAAGAACGCTCATGCTGGATATTTTGGAGTCGCTTTTTTATTTTCATTTCAAGGAAAGGGAGCCAGGAATTAACGAGATTGTGGATAAGGTAGTGTCAATTTCAAGGGGAAGAAAAAGCAAGGGGGAGGAAGGGAAGCTTGATGAGAGGACAAGAGTGGCAAAGGCGGTGAGGTACCATTTGCTGCAGCTGAAAAACAAGGGACTTATTGAAAGGAAAAAGGGAAACTACACGTTTGTTGTTGACCCGATGGGGGAGACAAATGACTTGAGCTCTGCAGTGGAGTACATTTACAGGGCCAATTCGGAGCCGGCTTTGGAAAAAGTGAAAACCGCGATAAAGACACTTGAGAGGAGCTACTGAATTGAGAGTGGCAGGGGAATTTTGTTTTATTTGATGTGCGGAATACATTATCATGAGATACGCAGGAATTTTGGAGTATTCTGCAATGCTTTTTCATTCGATTCCGCCATACAGGCACAGGAATGCAGATTTGGCAGCGGCCTAAAAAATGTCAGGAATATAAAGGGGGTTTGGAAAAATATTGCAATATGAAACAAAAGCTGAGGGAGCTTATCCGCTCTCGTTTCAAAGGGTTCACCGAAGTGCAGAAAAAGGCGATGCCCCTAGTGGGGCATGGAAAGAATGTGCTCATAATAAGCGGGACAGGGACAGGGAAAAGCGAGGCCGCATTCCTTCCTCTTTTCGAGAAGCTTGTGGAATATAACAAGGAAAAGAGGAATATCGGAATTAGGGCGCTGTATATTGCTCCGCTTAAAGCTCTCAACAGGGACATGCTTTCAAGGGTGAATTGGTGGTGCGAAAAGCTTGGCATTTCACATGGTGTGAGGCATGGGGATACCAGCAGGCATGAGAGGCAGAAGCAGGCAAGAAAGCCCCCTCAGCTTCTCATCACCACTCCCGAATCATTGCAGGCGCTTCTTGCGGCAGAGTCATTCAGGAAGGCGCTGAAAAACCTCAAGCACCTGGTTGTGGACGAGGTGCATGACATTTATGGCAACAAGAGGGGAGCCCAGCTTTCAATTGCAATGGAGCGGCTGGAAAGGATTGCCAGCTTCCAGAGGATTGGGCTTTCCGCAACTGTCGGGGATGTAAAGGAAGTTTCCGAGTTTTTGGCAGGAAGGCAAAGGAAATGCGAGATAGTGGATGTGGGGTTCAGGAAGCCGTATGAATTGGGCGTGGAATACCCAAGAGGGATGAAGGATGATGAGGGGCTGGCAAAGGATTTCTATGTTGACTTGGGCGCTGCCGCGCGGCTTAGGAGGTTGGAGGAGCTTGTTTCAAAGGAGAAGTCGCTGGTTTTTGTCAACACCAGGCAGATTGCGGAAACCCTTTCAAACCGGCTTCTTATGCTTAAGGCGCCGATAGCAGTTCACCACGGCTCGCTTTCAAAGGAGATAAGAATCAAGGCGGAGGAGGAGTTCAAGAAGTCAAAGGTGAATGCACTTCTGTGCACTTCATCACTTGAGCTGGGGATAGATGTGGGGGACTTGGACTTGGTTGTGCAATACCTTTCCCCAAGGCAGACCGCCCGGCTTGCACAGAGGGTGGGTAGGAGCGGCCACAGGTTTGATGCAACCCCAAAGGGAATAGTAATATCAGGGGATTTTGATGACTTGGTGGAAAGCATTGCAGTAGTTCGCCTGCTCAGGAAGGGAAAGCTTGAGAGGCAGAAATCTGAAAAGAATGCGTTGGATGTGATTGCCCACCAGGCGGCGGGAATGGCACTTACTGAGGGAGAAGTTGGGCTTGCCGAAATTCACGAAATATTCGGCAGGGCTTCTTCATATCGGATTGGAATTGAGAAACTTGAGGAAATTGTGGAGCAGTTGCACAGCGAAAAAATTGTTTTTTATGAAAAGGAAAAGAAGGTTGTGAAGGGAAGGCTTCCCGCAAAGCTCTACTATTACAGCCACCTGAGCACAATACCGACTGAAAGGAGGCTCGGAGTTAGAAATGCGGTGACCAATTCGTTTGTTTCAAGGCTTGATGAGAAATTTGTCGCGACCCTTGACCTGGGTGAAACTTTCATAACCAAGGGGGTTCCGTGGAGGGTGCTGGAGATAGATGAAAAGGCAGGGGAGCTTATTGTTGAGCCCTCCCAGCATATTTCATTTGCGGTTCCGGACTGGGAGGGGGATGATTTGCCAGTAACATGCCAGGTTGCGCGGGAGGCGGGAAGGATAAGAAAGGAGATTGCAGGGGGAAAGTGGAAGGGGATTGCAGAAGAGGTTGGATGCCAAAAGAATGTCCCCATTCCAAAGCAGAAGGAAATGCCCGGGGACAGGGAAGTGGTGGTTGAGTGTATAGAAGATGTTATAGTTGTCAATGCCTGCATGGGGACAAAAATCAATGCAACTGTTGCAAGGGTATTTTCGCATGTATTGTCATTGAAGCTTGGCTCATCGGTAAGGGCGATGCATGACCCTTACAGGGTGATTTTGCAGCTGCCGAAATTCATGGGAGCAAAAGATTTCAGGGAAACGCTTGAGGGAATCGGGAATGTCCGCATGCTTGTTGATGAATCACTGCTCGACTCTTCGATTGCAAGGTACAAGTTTGCGCATGTTGCAAAGCTTTTCGGGCTGGTTTCGGAGGAGGCGATTGTTACCAAAAGGCTTGTGGAATATTTCAAGGGAACGGTTGTATTTGAGGAGGCGTTGAGAACAGTGAAAAGGAGCTATCTTGATGTTGAAGGGGCGGAAATGTTTTTCAGGAAAATCAGGGAAGGGGAAATTTCGCTGGAAGTAAATGATGTGAAAAACCTCTCCCCTATAAGCAAGCTTGGGATTTCGAAGGCGCATGCAGGCGAGCTTATTGCCCCAATTGAGCCGGAGAGCGAGATATTGAAAGCGTTCAAGAAGCAGCCTTTGGAGAAGAATGTAAAGTTCCAGTGCACATACTGCAAAAATATCTTTTACCA
>CAYTXD010000070.1:0-6537 GCA_964441305.1 Microcaldota archaeon | reverse complement strand
CGCCTGGAGCTCTCTCCACTTCGTTTCGTTCGCTCCAGGCTTTGCCCTGCGGGCAAATCCCTCGCCTTCGGCTCGGTCACCTGGAGCTCTTTTTTCCTGTCAAAAAGCACAGCTCTGAAATGGAGCACAAAAGTGCCCAATTCAGGCCCAAACCCTCCCATATGTTGGCCTTCTGGCCCGCGGCTACTACTTCCTTGACTACGTCATCAGGCGTGCCGTCCTCGCTTACGGCAGGCCCTCTGCCCCTTTCGGGGTGCTGGGAATTGAAATCAGCCACGAAGTGGCTGCCGCAGAAAAAACCACGCCGCAACCACCAGATGAAAAGGAACCGTCAGGAGAGAAGAAAGGTTGTTGAAATTTCAGCAAAAACTTGAGAAGGGCCAAATAACGTGGGAGAAAATAATGCACAGCATGGCGGGCTGGGAGGGATACGGCAAAGTTTGAGACTTTGCCGGCTTTGAAATTTCGGAGAAATTTCAATCAATGCGAAAATGGGGAATGCCTACAGGCTGAGAAGAAGGGTCAGGGAACGGGTTAATAGCATGTTACAATCCCGCTCTTGAGCTGTTCTTTTTTTCCAAAAGCCACTTCCAGACCGGCTTTACAGTTATTCTCTTCCCCTTTACTTTAAATTCGTCCTCTTGGTCATAGGTTAGAACCAATCCTTTGCCGAGCTTAAGTTCAGACATGCATTCGCTTAACCCATTTATTTCCCGCTCTTTGTTTTTTTCATCGAGTTCCCAGCAGACCTGCACAGCCAAAACAAGTTTGTTTTTTTCTAGAAGAACGAAATCGCATTCGCCTTTGTTATTGTAATAGAAAACTTCATGTTTTTCATCCAGCTTATTTAGCACTAGGTTTTCAAGCATCCTCCCCCTATCCTTTGTGGTTTTTGCAGTGAGGAGGGGAATGAAGCCATTGTCCGCCACATACAATTTCTTATCATTGGCAATCCGTTTTTTAAGGCTGTAATCAAACTTGCTTATAACGTTTACAAGGTATGTTTCTTCAAGATAGGAGATAAACTTCTTTATCGTGTTCACGCTTCCGAAGTTCAGGAGCCTTTTGAGCGAGTTCAGGCTGAATCTGCCTGAGAAATTCGTTATAAGGTATTTGTAGAGTTCCCTCATCTGCGCAACATCCTCAACGCCATATCTTGCAGCAATATCCTTTATCACTATGTCCTCATAGGTTCTTGTGAGCACCTCTTTATCCTCGTATGTAAGATACTCCGGCATGCCCCCTTGAACCAGATACTCTTCGAAGTGCTTCTTTATCGCGGCTCTTTTTTCTGTTTTGTAAATCATGTTTTTTTCAAAGCTGAAGTTTTTGAACATCAGGAACTCTTTGAAGGAGAAAGGCCTAACCACGATGTCGATATGCCTGCCTGTCAGTTTCGTTCCTAGTTCGCGGCTTAGCAATTTTGCGTTCGAGCCGGTTATAATGAACTTGAAGCCACTATCTTGAAACCTTCGAACAAATGATTCAAATTTGGGAACGTTCTGCACTTCATCCAGCAAAAATGTTTTCTTTTTCCCAAACAGCTCAATAAGCGCTTCGTAAATATCATTGAATCTCGAGGATTCGAAATTTATCAGTCTTTCATCTTCAAAACTGACGTAGTAGAAATCCTCATCGTTGTAATACTTGTGAATAATCTGTCTTAGGAGCGTTGATTTTCCACACCTCCTCATACCACTCAAGACAATAACGTGCGGAAGTTTCAGCTTTTCTCCTATATCTCCAAGCACGCTTCGCTCTACTCCACGTTCCTTTTTTAAAATCATCCCACGTTGTTCTGATAGTATTTGCTTCAACTGTTCTATGGATAACACGCTTTTACTATACACAGAAACTATTTAAATCTTTTCATTCAGAATGAACAAAATAGTATTATATTGTTCAATCAGATATTTTCATTTGAAATGAACAATAAATTCCCCACCCATCCTCAGAGGCAACGAACTTGTTACCCCTATGTGGTAAGGCGAGATGACGGAGCTCTTTTTATCTAAAAATAGATAATGTTATCTTAAATCAGATAATTTGTTATCGATTATGCCCTACAACATTCATGCGTATCTTGTAAGGTATACTCGGCAATAAGTTTGCAGAGCTGCTTTTTATAATCTGCTACCCAATATTATTTCGAAGAGAAGCTGCTCTAAAAGGGCGCTTTTTTTTGAATTGAAATTTCTCCGAAATTTCAAAGCCGGGAAATTTTCCGCAAATTTCCCGACAGCTTCAAGGTGGTCGCATGGAGCTTTTTCTTTTCATCTTCCAATCCACATTGAAAAAGAGTAGCTATTCACTTTAATTTCATTGTCAAAAATTCTTTCCGAAACTGAAAAATTTATGCTCTGCGTTTTGCTGTCGATTTTGAATTTCCCGGAAACAACTCCCTCCCCCTCAACTGCAATTCTTTTCAGCGAGCTCTTTATATTCTCATCCGGAAACAGGGATGCTATGCCCGATAGGTTGTTCAGCGAGCTTTCAACTTCCAATGCCTTTTCCCCGCGGGAATTTTTCACAACTGCCTTTTCGCTGTCAATAGCAAAACTCCCCTCACCGCATCCCTTTATCGCTTCCCTTATTTTCACTGCAGGCATTATGCTTCTCTTTGCTTCAGAATAAGCTTCAATCTCATTATGGAGTGCGTCCATCTCTCTTTCAAAACTGCCTGAATTTTCCCTGAACTTGTCCATTTCCTTTTTCCTGCTTTTTACTGCATTTTCGACATGAGTTTTTCTTATTTTGTTTGAAACAAGCAGTGAAACAAGAGCGTCAATCTCATTCTCATGGTAACTGTATTCAATCAAATGGTCCCTGATTTTTCCCTCAATCCTTTCCAGCTTTTTTTCATGCGCAGAGCCCATGGATAATGTCTTTAGCGATTCAAGCATTGAGCATACCTTTCCCATCTCCCTCTCGTGCTCCAAAACATCATCAACTGACTTCTCCAGTATTTCGCAGGCCCTTTTCCTTGCTGGGGGAACGCCCGAATTTTTCCTGTTTTTCTTTTTTTGGCCGCCAACCAATTAATCCTCCTCCACTTTTCTGCTGATTTCTTTCTCCCCCTCTCTTTTTATACTTCTCGCCTTGCTTTCGCTATCCTGCTTCAATCATTTTGCGCCATGCAATGTTGTTTTTAGGCTGTTTGCCAAACCCTAACTATCCCTTGACAACTCCTATTGGAACCATTTTTGCAACAATTCCGCTGATGCCTGCAAGCTCAACGCTCTTCACCACTTCATCAACATCCTTGTATGCGCCCGGTGCCTCCTCTGCAAGAAGCTTTGGCTTTGTTGCGCGGACAGTAATTCCTTTCTGCGAGAGCTCGGACTGGATGTTTTCCCCTCTCCATTTTCCAATTGCGGCATGCCTGCTCATTGTCCTTCCTGCCCCGTGGCACGAGCTTCCCCAAGTCTCCTTCATCCCCTGCTCCTTTCCAACAAGGACGTAGCTTGCAGTTCCCATGCTTCCGGGAATGAGAACGGGCTGGCCAATATCTCGGTAAGCTTCGGGCACTTCGGGCCTCCCTGCTGCAAACGCACGGGTTGCGCCTTTTCTGTGCACGCACAATTTTTTCTTTTGCCCATCCACTTCATGCTCTTCAAACTTTGCAATATTGTGGCAGACATCATAAACAAGTTTCATCTGCTCGCTGTTTCCGTTTCCAAAAACCTCGTCAAAAGTTTCCCTCACCCAGTGCATTATTATGTGCCTGTTAAGAAACGCGTAATTTACAGCGCAGTTCATCGCCTTGATGTAATTCTGCGCCTCCTCTGAGTCAATAGGCGCGCAGCAAAGCTCCCTTTCAGGAAGCTCAATCCCATACTTTCTTGATGCATCAAGCATAACCCTAATGTAATCATCGCACACCTGGTGCCCGAACCCGCGGGAGCCGCAGTGAATCATGAATGCCGCATTTCCCTTCACCAATCCGAACTTCTCAGCAACTTTCTCATCCATTATTTCTGAAATCTCCTGAACCTCAAGGAAGTGGTTGCCGGCGCCAAGTGTTCCAAGCTGGGGCTTCCCCCTTTTCTTCGCCTTGTCGCTTACTTTGGATGCATCCGCATTCTTTATCCCTCCTTCCTCTTCGCAATAAAGGGCATCCTCATCTCTCCCGTATCCTTTTTCAATTGCCCATTTCACTCCTGTTTCCACTGCTTCCTCAAGCTCGTTTCCCTCAACGCGAAGCTTGCTTGTGCTGCCAACTCCGCTTGGGATGTTTTTGAAAAGCGCCTTTACAAGCTCGTTTAGCTTTCCCCGAACTTCCTCTGCTTTTAATGGAGTTGTAAGCAGCCGAACCCCGCAGTTAATGTCTCAGCCCCAAACAAATTCAAGATTTGCTTGGTATAGCCAACACCGCCGGGCGATATGATGCCATCCTCCATTCCAAACGCGGCAACTCCTCCAATCGGGAAACCGTATCCCTCATGCCCATCGGGCATGCACAATGCCGCATTAACAATTCCTGGGAGCTGTGCAACATTCTTAAGCTGACCAAAGCTCCTGTCCCTTTTCATCATCTGAATTAAGGGCTCGCTTGCAAATATCCTTGCAGGAACTCTCATCTTTCCCTCTTTTTCGAGCTCCCATTTAACTTCTGAAATTTTTTTCATTGGAGCACCTCCACATATGTTAACATAAATTAGTTTATAATCCTAACATTTTATCTTGAATTCCACTGGAAACCAACTCCCTGCCATTCTTTTTAAATTCGACATGCAAATGACGGATATGAAACCAAGAGTGTTTCATTTAACAGATTTTCCTGCTGAAAAGATATATCTAAATCTGGACAAAGAGATAAGAAAAGATATTTTTTCGGAATCAATGGAGTTATTCAAAACCAGGAAAAATTTAGCTTCATTTCTGGGTGTAAGAAAACTGGATACAATTTCCAGATGGAGAGATGGCCATATCAAAAGAAGCAGCCAAATAAAAACAAAACAATTTCTTCCACTGTCTGTTCTACTGAAGCTATTGGAAACCTTGCCTGCAGATGCTCAATCCAGTTTTTCAATTAAAGCTATCGAAGAATCCGTTAATGCCTACAAAGCTCCAGGCGATGGCGCTAAAATTGAAAATCCTTGTCTGCCCATCAAAGAAAAACCAGAGATCGCAAGTTTAATTGCTCATTTGATTGCTGATGGCTATGCAGGCAAAATGAATACACAATATTATCGCAATACGAATAATGGATGCTTAGATGATTTTGAGGCAAATCTGAAAATATTTGGCGATGTCCCAACGGTCAGGTATGCCGACAAAATAACTTTCCCCATTGTAGTATCTCACATACTCCGGCATATTTACAAAGTAAATTTTGGGACGTATGATGCAAGAATCCCTCCTGAATTCCTTGATTTAAACGATGAATTTGCTTCGTCATTGCTCGGAGCGTTTTTTGATGATGAATCTCATTTAGATGACACGCGCATTATCGCATATTCTGCAAATAGGGGATTGCTTGAGGACATACGTTATTTGCTAATCCATAAATTTCCTGAAATAGAACCGGTTTCTAACGTTATTAAAAGGTCAAGGGCTGGCAGTAATGTCCTGTATGAATTTAGGATACTGAGCAGGGGGCTACACCCTTATAAGATGCATATCAACTTCACCCACACTAAAAAATTAAGAAGGATTAATTTCATTTTGTCAAAACGAAAAAGACACTGGAACAACAGGCCGAAGATGGCAACTAAAAAACTAATCCTCAATAGCCTAAGATACGGAAGCAAAACTGCCAAAGCTATTTCTGAAGATGTGTTTATAGGAAGTTCAAAGGTTACAGACCATTTAAATGGCTATAAAAAAAGAGGAAAAAGGATTCCCGGCCTGGAAGATCTTAAATATGTCAAAAAAATAGGAAAGAGGGGAAATTCCTATCTATGGCATTTGACAGCACAGGGTCGAGACTATATTAATCATGGAAAAAATGTCCAAGATTGAATGTGCATGATTGAACTCCCGCGCCATTATGTATTTAAACAATTCCTGCGCATTTTTATCCGGTGATTCCAATGTTTGTATTTCAGGTAGGCGCACAGGTTGCAAAGCCAAAGGGATTTGATGATAAGCTGATAGCAGATATTAAGAAAAACGAACTCCCCCCAATCCTCAGCCAGATGAGCGATTCCGAATTAAAAAATTATGCTAATCGCGCGATAAGCAAGTTCAACCTTGAAGACAAGTATGTTCTCAACGCGGTAAAGAAAATAGGCGGCCTTCTTCCCATGCTGGTAATACACGAGGCAGTCAAGGGGGATGTTTACAACACGCTAAAAGAAAGCAAAAACTCCCTAAGCAAGGAAAAATACGCGGAGCTTGAGACGCAGCTTATGGCAGTTGTCAATGTTCTCGACTCCTTTTACGACCAGTTCACAACCGAGCTTGCAGCAAAATTTTCAAAAGGCAAGGCAGGGCTTAAGTCCGGCAAGATGAACCTTGACAGGGTTGCAGATTTGTACGCAAACCTTGGGGAAAGGTACAAGTCAATGATTAACCTGAAGACATGGGCGGCGC
>CAYTXD010000069.1:0-6551 GCA_964441305.1 Microcaldota archaeon | reverse complement strand
AGAAAGGCCCGAACCGTTGTCACCAGGTTCAAAGCCTGGTATCCTTGGCCGTTATCCGAACCTCCTTCTTTTCTTTTTCGTCAAGGTTTTTCTTTTCTTTCTAAGAAAAGAAAAAGGTTGCTAGACGACGGGGCTATATTAACATAATTTACTCAAGAGAGAAATGGTCTTCCATTCCGCTCCAGTATCCGTGGGATTCAAGGTATGTTTTTTGGAATTCCACAAGCTCCTTGTGGGATTCCTCCTCGTGAATCACTGCACCAAGTATGTTTTTCACAAACTCGCTTTTTGACATGCTTTTTCTTTCGGTGTAAAACTCAATCGAGCGCACCTCGAATTTTTTCGCCTCCTCAAGTATTTTCCTGTCCTCTCCGTCAACTTTTGTGTCGAACTCTACAGCTTTCGGGAATATGGAAGGTTTCTTCAGGTCCGACAGGAGCTCAGATTCGGATGAAGAAATCTTCTCCGTCCCCTCGCCTTCCGAAACCCTTCCCAATATCTTCTGGAACAGCTCCTTGTGCTTTTTTTCCTCGTTTGCGAGGAATTCGAGAGTTGCTTTTCCGTTTGGGTCTTTTATCTTCTGGGCGCTTGCTGAATAGAAATTAATGCCCTTTTCCTCTATTTCAATCCCCTGCTTCAGGGTTTCCTCCAAAAGCGAAATTTGGTCATCCATCATAACACCTCTTCAGTACTGCTTTGCAACATAAACAAATTGTGCCGCATCTTTTCCACAGCCAATGCATTTAACCCCTTGTTTCGGCTTTTCCCCGTCGCCAAATTTCTTTCCGCGAACATCTGCATGGATTTTTTCCTTAAGGGATTCGGCACACTCCTGCCCGTCCATGTCAATTGAGCAGAAAGGAATTTTTATGAGCCCTCCCGATTCAAGCTTTTCTTTAAGCTCCTCAAAAGTGCCTGCCTCCTTGAGCATTGATGAGAACCATTCATCCGCTTTCTTTATCAAGTTTTCTTTTATGGAAGAGGATAGCGAGCCGATTTTTTCAATAAGCTCATCTTCATTTATCTTCTGTTTTTCTCCCGTGTCCCTCCTGTGGAGGGTGAGCTCCCCCGATTCAAGCTCGCGCATGCCCAGCTCTATTCTTATGGGTACCCCTTTCATTTCCCATTCATTGAACTTGAATCCAGGGGTTTTTTCGCTCAGGTCTGCCTCTGCACGAATCCTCTTTTTGCATAATTTTTGCTTTATCTCCCCTGCTTTTTCTGCAAGCTTTTCTGTTCCTTCTTTTTTGAGTATTGGGACTATTATGACTTGGGTTGGGGCAAGGTCAAATGGAAGCACAAGCCCCTTGTCATCTCCATGAATTGAAATAAGCGATGCATAAATTCGCGAAATTGCAGGCCCGTAGCAGGTCTGCCAGCCATACTGCTTGTTTCCCTGTTCATCATCATACTGTATGTTGAATGCCTTTGCAAAATTCTTGCCGAGCAGGTGCGTGGATGGCTGCTGTATCACCTTTCCGTCAGGCATCAAGGTGTCCGCCGCAAAAGTGTGCACCGCCCCGGGAAACTTGTCCCACTCAGGCCTTTGAAAGAATATGAAGGGGATTCCGAATTCCAGGTGGAGCATTGCCTCGCTGGTTTCCATATCCTCCTTTACCTGGTCTCTTGCCTCCTGCTCGGTCGCGAAAACATTGTGCGCCTCTATCCAGTAGAATTCCCTGGAGCGGATGAAAGGCCTTGTTGCCTTTGTCTCGTGCCTCCAGACTTGGCATGACTGGTATATTTTCAGCGGTAGGTCGGAGAGGCCCTGTATCCACTGGGAATACATTGTGTACATTGCGGTTTCGGAGGTGGGCCTCATTGCAAGCTTTTCCTCAAGCAGCTTTTCGCCTGCATGGGTTACCCATAAAACTTCCGGCACAAATCCAGCCACATGTTCGGATTCCTTTGTGAAATTGCTTTCAGGTATTAGCGCGGGGAATAGCGCGGGGCGGTGACCTTTCGCCTCAAGCTCGTCCTCATATGCTGCATACATGAGCTTCATTGTTTTTACTGACCAGGGCATGAAAACCACAAAGCCCTTGACATTGTAGCGGAGGTCGCATAGCTCTGCCTGCTTTGTTATTTCCGTAAACCAATCGGAAAAATCAATCTTTTTGGACTTCATGAATATAGTATTGAATAGAAATATTTAATGGGCTTGTGCCTCAGGAAGGGGCAGAGCTGGAGTTGGGAAAACAAAAAACATAAAAGCCGGCCCCCGAAAGCACGAGCCTGTGCAGAACAATCCCGAAGGAAAATTCCCAAAGCAACAAAACAAAGTCCTATTGCAAACACAAGTTGCCCCTTGCGGGAGCAGTTCTCTCCCATGTACGAGCTTACGCGAACAAACCCGAAGGCAAGTCCCAAAGCGACAAAACATAGTTCAACCGCAGACGCAAGTTGCTCCATGAGAGAGCAGTCTCCGGTGCGTACGAGCTTACGCGAACAAACCCGAAGGCAAGTCCCAAAGCGACAAAACATAGTTCAACCGCAGACGCAAGTTGCTCCGCACAGGAGGACTAATTATTTCTAAGATAAAATATAAAAAACTATCGGAATATAGAGAGTTGTGAGAAATGGTTATAAATGTTTATTGGGCAAACAAAATGCATGCAAATGAAAAAGGTCCCGGTATTCAGGATAAACGAGGGCAACATACGAAGCTCGGAAAAGGCGGTTCGCAATTTTCCCACCTACTCAGGAGGGGGGAGAACCGGCCTTACCGCAACGAACCTTGCCGCAAGAAGAAATCTTTTGTTTTACCTTCTTTCAGTAGTTGCGGATGGCCAGTTCCCAACAATCCACCATGACGAGAAGAGGGGGGAGGCCTTTTTGAAAACCGACAATGGCTACTGTTTTTACTTTGAAAAAAACAGGCCCAATAACAGCATATTGAAAGAAACGCTTGCACTGGTGGACAGCATGCTCAGCGATGAGGCAATGGGAGATATCTGCAAAAACCTCTCGGGAAAAGAATTGGGGCCCTGGGACACCGGGAAAGAAAAAAAATCATGCCCTCAAGGAATAACGGACCATAAAAAATCTAATAGCCTATGCCCCAAAAATGAGAAAAAAGTAATGAGCGGATTGGATGTAATAAAGGTAACAATTTCATTCAAGTTCCCATTCAGGAAAATAGACGATGCAAGAATAAGAAAATCAGTAGAGGAAAGAATGAGAGTAAATGAAATTAGGGATATCGACCGCTATTTGAATCTGCTGAAAGACCCGAAGGAAATGCTGGAGCTGGTCAAGCCGCTTTTTGTTCCTGAAACCTACTTCTTCAGGGAGAGCGTGCACTTCGAGAAGGTTGCGCAACTGACCGAAAGGGATATCGAAAACGAAAAGTACAGGATATGGAGCGCGGGTTGCGCAACAGGCATGGAGCCATACTCAATTGCCATCATGCTTATGGAAAAGAGAAGAAATCTTTTTTCAAGGTTTGACATTCTGGCAACGGACATAAACCAGGATTTCATAGATGCCGCAAAGAAAGGAGTTTACAGAAAAGAATTCGGCATAAGGGACGCGGAAGAAGGGTATAATCAAATGGCACTAAGCAAAGGCCATCTTTTTGAAACGGATGAAAGCGGAAGTGTAGAACAGGTGGCAGTCTCCAAGAGAATAAAAGACATGGTGAGATTCAAAAGGCACAACCTGCTTGAAAACAGGCCTCCTGAAAGCGGGCTTTTTGATGTTATACTTTGCAGGAACGTTATGATTTACTATGTAAAGGATGCAAAAAGGGAAATAATGAAAATGTTTTACCGGAACCTGAGAAAGGGAGGGGTGTTCATAACCGGCTCTTACGACAATGTTTCGGGGATTGCAGGTGAAATCGGGTTCGGGAGGGAAACGCCATCAATATTCGTAAAGCCAAAATAATGGCTAAATAATTTCAACTTCAAATTTCTTTTTTCCCTTGGGCTTGATTTTCACATGCTTCTTTTTGTCAAGTGAATAAATCTCCCGTATCTTCGCAGGTATCCGAATTATTGTCTGCCTGCCAAGCTTGCCAACAGATGTTTTGATTCCCTTATCCTTCAGGAAAAGCAGCTCGGAATCATCTGGATGTGTTATTGTGAATCCGCACTTTTTGCATTTGTAAACCCTAATTTGGAATCCGTCAATTTCAACCTTCTTAATTCGCGTGAGGGAGTTGCAAGTGGGGCATCTGGGGGCCGAGGCTCTGGCCTCTCGTTTTCTTTTTCCCATGTGGGTCGCCTGTAAGTGTAAACTGGTCGCCGTGCTCCACCCGTTTGCCGACGGGCTTCATTGCAGTTGTGGGAGGTGATATTACACAAAGCATTACAAGTAATATTACAAAATGTTTTTAAATGTTTTCGCCGGCAAAAAAAATTTTTCAGTGATGGCAGATTTTGTTTAACGGCGAAAGTTGGGAAAAGATTTATAATTGTTCTCGATGATGTTCAAGGCATAAATAATATTATGGAGGTTTTGCCATGGCAGCAAAAAAAGGAAAAGGTTCGGCGAAGAAGAAGTCGGCCAAGAAGAAGACGGCTAAGAAAAAGCCTGTGAAGAAGAAAGCACCAGCAAAGAAAAAAACAACAGGGAAGAAGTCTGCAGCCAAAAAGAAGACAGCAAAGAAAAAAACAACAGGGAAGAAGTCTGCAGCCAAAAAGAAGTCGTCCAGAAAAAAGAAATAAGCGGTATGAAAATTTTGGGGATGCTTCCCCCCAATAATTATTTTTATTTTAATTTGCTTGTTATGAAAAGTTTATTATACTTTAATAATTAGAATTTGATTAGAATAAGCCGAGATGTGGGATTCGTTACCTGAATCGGCGCCTATTCTAAAGCCGGAATTGCCGGCAGGGTTTCACTGAAGCCCAAACCAAGAACGTAAGGTGATACTATGGGAATGGACAAGTACGTGAGAGATACCTTTCAAAAGGAATACAGTGAAAGGAGCGACATTTACAGGAAGAGGATTAGCAAGTGGAAAGACGCCCCCACAATAGAAAGAGTTGACAAGCCGACAAACCTTCCCAGGGCAAAGAACCTTGGCTACAAGGCGAAGCAGGGATGCGTAGTGGCGAGAGTGAGAATAAGAAAGGGAAGGAGGAAGAGGCAGGCCCCAAGAAAGGGTAGAAAGCCGGCAAAGAATTATCTTTTTGTATCCCCGGACAAGTCGCACCAGCATGTTGCAGAGGAAAGGGCCGCAAGGAGATTTCCGAACTGCGAAGTTGTGAACTCATACTGGGTGGGGGAAGACGGGCAGAGAAAATATTTTGAAGTTATAATGTATGACAGAGACCATGGGAATTTCAAAAATATGAAACTGGGAAAAGGCAGAACTTACCGCGGTCTTACATCTGCAGCAAAGAAGCACAGGAAATACAGGGCGCGTTAGAATGTTCGACTTGACCCGAACGGAACTTGCCGGATTTTCAAAATTCGGCTTTTCCAAAACCTATTCGCTTGAGAAGCTCAGGGAGAACCTATTCCTTGAAACTGAAGATTGTGGGGAAGCAAGGAAAAAGGGCAGAAAGAAAAAACTTTTTCTTATAAAAACCTACGAGACAGGCCCGGGCATGATAAAATCAGTTGCTGGGGGGAAAGGGGCCTTCGTGGTGGACATTCGCGGAATAGTAAACTCGGGCGGAGCGAAAAGAGGGGCGGAGATTTCCAAAAGAAGAATTTTCTTGCAGCAGTGCATAAAGCAAAATGCCAAGTACATTCTTGCCTCTCTAGCGGAGGAGGAATTTGAGATGAGAAGTTCCAGAGAGATGATTGCGCTTGGAATGATTCTGGGGCTTGAGTACGAACAGGCAAAAAAATCACTGAAAAGATTGAAAGGTCTTTTGGAGGATAAAAATGAGGCCTAGCGAAAGAGCAAAAAAAAGATACCTGCTTTACAAAGTGATTGGGCCGGAAAAGGAACAAGCAAGCGAAAGCCAGGCAAAGGAAGCCATTTACAAATCCGTGATGAAATTTTTCGGGGAGCTCGCATATTCGGAACTTTACTTCAAAATAGTTGAGCAAAGGAATGGGCAGGGGATATTGAGGTGCAGAAGAGGAAAGGAAGTTGAGCTTGTTTCCTGCCTCGCGCTCATGAGTGAAATCGCAGGTAAACGCGCCAGGCCGATGCCTTTGAGGACTTCCGGAACCCTGAAATCACTGAGGGAAGCAACGGGATGAACGGACAGGTTTTTAAATGTGAATGGTTGAATGGTATGTATTACGAATTACAAAACTTAGAGGTGGAATAATATGTATCCGGTTTCTTCTCAAGCTTATGACAGGGCCATAACGGTGTTTTCCCCAGATGGAAGGCTTTTCCAGGTAGAATATGCAAAAGAGGCGGTCAAGAGGGGCGCAACTGCAGTCGGAATTGTCTGCGATGAGGGGGTTGCAATCGTTGCATTCAAGAACATCCAGTCAAAACTGCTTGTGCCAGACAGCATGAAAAAGGTTTTTGAGATTGATGTCCACATCGCCACCACTGCAAGCGGGCTTATTGCGGACGCAAGGAGGCTCGTGGACATTGCAAGGGTGGAGGCGCAGAGACACAAGATGGCTTACGG
>CAYTXD010000068.1:0-6665 GCA_964441305.1 Microcaldota archaeon | reverse complement strand
TTGTTTGACGTGCTCAACGCCCCGGAAGAATAATCCAGGGCAAAGTTGATGCTGTCCGCAAGCTGCTTCACCGAACCTCTTGCCTGCGAGATTTGGCTCAGTGCCGCAAGGCTTTGGTCCGCAGCAGCTGCTGCCTGCTTGTCTGCAGGATTTTTTTCTAGCTCATCCATTGATTTGTCAAGCGTATTCTTGTGCTGCGATTCTAGGTTGTCAAAGTGCTGGTTTAATGAAGTGATGAGGTAACTCATATTCTTGTGATGCACTGCACCCCAACTAGTGGCATTGCTTCCGGTCACCCCTCCTTTTTTTACAGTGTAGTCCGGAAGCGTAATTGTAGTTATTGTCTTTCCATCGACTTCAATGGGCGTAGGGAGCACATATGTGCCTTCCTTTTCTCCTTTTTTCAGGAAACCATTGTTTGCCAAATCAGTGTAAAGCTTCGAGGTCATTCCCCGCATCATGTCGTCAAAATTCCGATGAGATTCTTTTTCAGTGCTTGCAGCATAATCTGTTCCAAGCTCCTTGTTCAATGCATTGGTTTCCTTTGTTGAGCAAATCTCCTGGCCCCTGTCAAGAACTTGATGAGAAGAAGAAGAATACTCGTGAATGTTTGCCTGCTCTGATTTTTGGGAATGGAGCTGGGTGGCTGCAACAATCCTCTCCGCCATTTCAACTGTTAGGTTTTCAGACTCGTAAAGGCTCTTGGTTCTTGCAGTCATCTCATCCTTTCTTTGCTGGTCGAGGTTTGACTGGGAAACGAAATCAATTACTGAATTCATGTCCTTTTCAGTGACAAGCGCCTGGCCTGTTGATTGTGCAGGAGACATTGCAGCCTGCATCTCTCTCTGATACTGCACCACTCTTGCATAGTTTGACAGATCGGCCATTAGGCCTGGGTCCTGGGGGACAACCATTTCTTTGTACTCTGTATCGATGCTTCCATCCTGATGAAGCTTTAGGTTAAGCAGAGGTTCCGAGGAGGAGGGAGAATTCAATGCAAGTATTTTTGAGCCGTCCTCCAATTGCTCCAGGTTATATTGGTATTTATTGTCACCCAAAGTAATCGTGCCCTGGCCTTGTTCAAGGTTTTCGGCAATGTTATAGGTTATTGCACCCATGTCCATATTTACGGTGAGAACCTGTTCTCCTGTTTTTTCATCTATAGCCTCAACAACGTCAATTAGGGGAGGAAGAAGATTCTCATCCGCAGGAACTGCTTCCTCAAGTGGAATGCTGTGTTCGTTCAGGTCGCTTAATCGTACTTCTTCATATTGCTCCTGGTTTTGGGAATCTTTCAATTCTGGCTTGATTGCAGAAGCTTCTGCATTATTTTTAAATGCTTGGCCTGGAGACATGATAATATAATGAAAAGGGAATATATAAATATTCAATCTCATTAAGTGTAATCATGGGTGATCGCATAGACATACAAAAGATGGGAAGAATGCTGGAAAACGACCCAAAAAACACAAAGGCGCTCAATATTTCGGCGGTATACCATTACAGGAACAACAATGCAAAAAAAGCAGAAGAGTTTTTTCTCAAATCATCAAAAATAGACCCAAAAAACCATTTCACAAAGGGAGAGCTTGCAAAAGTATACTTGTCCCTAAAAGAATTCGACAGAGCTGCAAGGGAATTCAGGAGCGCAATAAGATATTCTAAAAAAAACGGGGAGGATCCCACAGAATATCTTGTTGGCTTGGGAGTTATTTACTTGTTCAAAAACAACATTAAATCTGCCAGAAGGAACATAAAAAAGGCAATGGAGATAAATCCGGCAAAGACTATTGTATTGGTTGAAAGGATTTTTGAGAGAAAAATCAAAAGCAAGATGCAGCCAAATGATGTGCTTGAGACTCACAGGTTTTTCAAGAAAATGAAGGCAAAATACAGGATTTAGTGATTTCATGGGGCAGCTTGAAGCAGATATTTCAAAGGCATTTGCATCCATAAAAGAGAGAAATTATGGCGCTGCAATAAGGCAATTATCAAAAATAGCCAATGAACACCCTGAATCTGCAAAAGCATGGGACCTGCTTGCAATTGCCTATGTTCACACAGGAAGGACACATGAGGGAATAGAAAGCTTTGAAAACGCAATCAAGGCTGACCCTAAAAACTATATAGCCTACAGGGAGAAAGGCAAACTGCATATGATGAAAAAGGAGTATGGAAAGGCAAAAGACAGCCTTGAAAATGCCCTTAAGTCTGCAAGCCCTGATGACAAGAAAGGCAGGATTGACATACTTGTTCTGTTGGGGCATGCCTATGAAAAGCTTGGAGATGTAGATTCATCAAAAAAGTGCTTTCAGAACGCATACCGGATAGACCCTAGGATAATGGTGGACGAGATGCAGGAGCTGTTTGAAAAAGTTTATTTGAAATCCCAAAGCTCTCCTGAAGAAAAAATTGCGTTGCAGGAGCGGCTTAACCGTCTAAGGGAAAAACTATCCCAGTAGTGAATTAATTTGAAGGAGCAAAGCTTTTATTTGAGAAACTGCATAATTTGCTTGTGGTCCTATGAAAATTTCAATAGTTCGGGGAAATGGAAGAACAGTTACCCTTCAAAGGGCGGGCTGGAAACTAAGGATGCTTGGGGAAAGGAACAGGCTTGACCCTGAAAAGAAGATTGCAAGCATTGGGACACGGGCGCAGGAGATGGGAAGAAGAGCCGCAGAGGAAGCTACAAAAAAATCAAATTCACGGGTTGTTTTTGACAGGGCAAAAGACATGCTTGAGAATCAGACTCCAAAAGTTGAGGATGGGATAATTTTTGTTGGCGGAAAGAGAAAAGTCGATTTGCTTGTTTAGTTTCTGAGTTAGCTGCCTTAGCTAACTTTTTTCCCATTTATTATTTTGATGTCCTTTATGTCTATTCTTGTCTTCTTCCCCTTTTTCAATATGCCTTCTCCCAGATACTTGTCAACTGCCCACGATTTTTTGCCGTCGCTAATTTCTGCAGAATTGTCTGCAAGCGCCTGAAGCGCATCATCAAAGTTTTTTGCATTTGCACTATACTGCTCGTTTACCAGGTTGATTATTGCTTGTTCATTACTTGAATATGTGGGGCCTAGGTTGACGGATTCAAACTCACGTACTGATGAAATAAGCCTATCTGACTGGTTTTCTGCCAGTGCCTGGGCATACCTGACAGTTGTGGGCTTTACCCTCAAAGTGCCATAAGCTGCAGGGTCTGAGCTCATCGGCTCGCCAATAACATAAACATTTTTGATGCCCTTTGGCATGCTAAGCCCGGAAGTAAGGCCATAATTTGTCCTCTTCCATTCATTCCCAACAAGCTTTCCCTTTCCAAAGCCTGCGGATTCATATTCTGAATATGCTGCGATTCCTTTTTGGTAGCAGGGCAGGTCAATTGGATATGAGCCGAGGGCGATTGTTCCTTCCGGATTGCGCTGTTCCAATACGTCATTGATCTTCAGCTTGTCCTCTCCTATTATGTGCCTGGTCTCGCGTATATATGGCTTTTTTATTGCTCCTCCGCTTTTGGCATTGCTGAAACCTGGAGTTGCGCTGATTCCAGGCATGCTCCCACTTAGGAATTCAACAAATTCATCAAGGACTTCGTTTCCAATCTGGACTGCTTTTTCCTGCTCTTCCTTTGTGAAAGGGTCAAGGCCATAAATTCTAAGGCCGTTTATGTGGATGCTGCCATCATCATTCCTGCCTATGTTCATACCCAAAAAATCCACCTGGTCTTTGTATTTTTCCAAAGTTTTGGAAACTTTCCAAAATTTATCCATCAAAAGCCCATATCCTGCAGCAGAGCGGTTGTTGATTGAGAAATGGTTCTTTCCAGAAGCCATCTTCTTCCAGTCAACATTTTCTACCCTAAGAATGGGCGTGATAGGCATTGTGTTATCCTTCTTTAGTATCTCTTCCCGTCCTACATAGTAATGCTTTTTGCGCTCTCCAACATTTGCTATTATTTCCGCAGAGCCTGTGGCATCAACAATATTTGGAAATTCAATCAACTCTTCATTTCCGTTGCGCATTACTGAAATTCCATATACTAAAATTTCATCATTACTCTGTGAGCTGTAAACTTTTCCGAGAGAACATTCTTTCCATAGAGTTATGTTTTCTTCTGAGCCAACAAGCTCTTTCATTGCGTTCTCCATTCTTTCAACATCAAACCCCTTGTCTCCATTGGAAAAGTCAATTCCTGCCATCCTATAAAGGTCAGTTAATGCATCCTTTCCAGGAGGAATGGTGCTTGCCCTTTGCGCTTCATATTTTGACTGGGTTTCGGTTATGTCTAGCTGGTTTAGGCCTGCAACTGTCCATACCCCCCCAAGAACTTCATCTTCTGAAACAAGTAGAACTGAGAGGCCTTTTCTTGCAGACTCAACGGCAAAAATTACTCCTTCCGGCTCGGTGCCAAATACCACCACATCGAAATATTTCTTTTTTTGCGATGGGAGCCGTTGTGCTTTTTCTTCCTTTTGCTTTGCAATTTCAAGCCCATCGATATATTTCATATGGCGGATGTCAAGAACTGTTTCTCCCCCTGCCCCAAAGAGGCCTTTTCCAAAATATTCTGTTACTCTCCATCTTTTTTTTCCATCTGAAAAAAGGGCATTGTTTTTCTTGAATAGTTGAAATGCTTCCTCAAGAGTAGTTGCGGAAGTTCCGTAAAGCGAATTGGCAATGGACATCATTTTCTGCCCAGTTTCTATTTGCAAATCCTTCTCTACACTTGAATTGCTTACTTTGTCTTTTTCAGGGTGCTTTTTCTTAGTGTTTTCAAAATCCTTGATTGCAAGCTCTTCTGCCTTACTGACATCCCCTGCTTTCTCCTGGGGCTCTTCATCCTTTGCTCTCTCCCCTATTTCCCCTCCTTTTGTTTCTTTCTCGGGGAGTGTGTGCGCATAAAGAATCTGTTTTCCTGGAAGTAGCCTGTCGGCATTTTTTGAAAGCTCTTTTTCAACCTGAGTTTTTGTTATTGCTTTTCCTGTTTTTACATCAACAAGCTTTGAGCCTTCAGCAACGGGAAGCTGGGGCATTGCAAAATACCCCCTCTTTTCCGAATTCAAAACAAGTATTATTGCGCCCCGCTCAAAATTTTCAAGAGTCCATTGCCTTGCTTCCTCTAAGTTTTCTATGTGGGAATATATTTCCGTAGAAAGAAGGTCTGCTTCCTGAAAGAAGTGCTTCTGTGCCATGCTCCTTTTTTCGGTCATATTGGGATTATGCGGCAATCTGTTTATAGGTCTTTTGGGTGGGACACTTTTGCTCTAAGCAAAAGAAGCCAAAAAGGTTTTACATTGCTAGGTGCAACGTTACCTCTTCATGCTTTTTGCAAGCTCTGCTGCCCTTTTTGCCTGCTTTCTTGCCATCTCAAGCTCTATTTTTCTGGGCTGGATTTCTCCCTCAGGCCCGCATATTGTGGATGCGCCGTAGGGGCTTCCCCCGTGTATTTCATCCATTCCGCTCTGCTCCTTAACAGTGTATGGCAGGCCTGCAATTAGCATTCCATGATGAAGAAGAGTTATGTGAAAGGAAAGAATCGTGGATTCCTGCCCTCCATGCTGCGTTCCGCTGGAAGTAAAAACAGTTGCTATTTTGTCTACAAGCGCGTTTTTTGCCCAAAGCCCTCCTGTCCTGTCAAGGAATGCACGCATCTGCGCAGACATGTTGCCAAACCTTATTGGTGTGCCAAAAACAATTGCATCTGCATCAGGCAAGTCATCCATGGTTGCAACCGGCACATCCTTCATCGTTTTCTTTGTCTCTGTTGCCCCCATTTTTTCAAGTATTTCATCAGAAAGCGTTTCTGGAACCTGAAGCAATTTTACCTCTGTCCCCTCAACTGATTTTGCCCCATCTGCTGCCGCCTGCGCCATTTTGTAGCAATGCCCATACATGCTGTGGAATATCACATTTACCTTTACTTTTTCATCTGCCATCTCTCCACCAGGCAGTGGAACGGTTGGGGAGTTTATAATAGTAACTTGGCAGCCATTGCAAGGGCAACCAAAATGAAAATCCATTTTACCCATTTGTTTCCTATTGCTTCGGAATGGTGGGCTCCGAAATAGGAGCCAATAGTGCTTCCAATTAAAAGAGGGATTCCAATTGAGTAATCTACGAGGCCCGCATATGCAAAAATGCCGGCAACGGCAAATGCGGCAATTCCCATAAGCGCTTTTCTTGTTGCAGCGCTCTCAACAAATGTCTGGCCGAAAATTAGAATCAGTATGTAGGAAATCAGGGTGCCTGCAGATGCGCCGTAAAATCCGTTGTAAACTCCGATAACCAGGGAGAGAAAAAGGGCTGCCGCATAATTCCTTTTTCCAACTTTCTTTTTTGTCTTTTTCATTCCAAGGGAGGGCTTGAAAAGCATTAATGCAAGCACAATGAAAATTATTGAAGCAATAACCATTTTGAGAACTTGCTCGCTCATCTCAATCACTATTGTTGCGCCAATAAGCGAACCCAAAAGAAAGGGGATGCCAAGGAAAGCGGCTGACTTGTAGTCCACAAGCTTTTTCCTGTGGAACTCTGCCCATCCTGAAATTACCGTGCCTGTCACTGAAAGCTTGTGGGTGCCAATTGCGGCCTGCGGGGGAAGCCCCAGCAATATCAGAAAAGGCACATTAATCAGGCCCATACCGCCAACCAATGTACCATATGCCCCAGTA
>CAYTXD010000067.1:0-6692 GCA_964441305.1 Microcaldota archaeon | reverse complement strand
ATGAGGAGCCCGATGAAGGCGAAATCCCTGCAAAGCTCAAAATCTCCTACAAGCCCCAGTACATCAATGCAGAAGATGAAATTCTGGTGCGCGACCTGTTTTACCGCGAAAAGCTCGACCAGCTGGCATTTGGGGAATGCAAAAGAAGGCTCGCGCTTGGCGGCCTAATGGATAAGAACCTGAAGAACCTGAGCGGCGGGGAGCTGCAAAGGGTATCCATCTCACTTGCCTTGAGCAGGCAGGCAGACCTCTACCTTTTCGACGAGCCTTCCGCATTCCTGGATATTGAGCAGAGGCTCGCATTCTCAGGGCTTCTAAGCTCTGTTATTGAAAATTCCGACAAGTGCGCATTTGTTGTGGACCACGATATTGTGCTTGTTGACTCTATATCAAGCAGATTGATGGTTTTTGAGGGGGAAAGCTCGGTTAAGGGAAAGGCGGGCGCGCCAATAAACAAAAGAATCGGGATGAACAAGTTCCTGGAAGGTGTAGACATAACACTCAGGCGGGACAAGGACTCCATGCGCCCTAGGATAAACAAGGCAGGTTCCTCTAAGGACAGGGAGCAGAAGCAGAAGGGAGAATACTACTACGAGTAAAACCCCAACACTTAAATACCAGTTTTAACATAATATTACTATGAATACCACAACACAAAGGTTTATAAGCCGCGTTTCAAAAAGAGGATACAGATATGAAGGCGGCCACGCATAAACAAGGGGTTCCAAACGAGACCCGTAACCAACAACCTAGACAACTTAAACGAATAAATACTCCTTTTCAGCCCATCAAAACCGAATTATCTTCCATAAGAAATTACAAGCAATCCGAAATAAGGCGAATTTTCTCAGAGCTCTCTTCCGAGGGGCTTACAAAGGGAAAAAGAAGATACCTTGAGGAGCTTGTGCGAAAATCGCCTTCTGCAATTGAGGAATTGCTGCAGCTTATATCCGAGCACCTCGACCTGCTTTCCTCAGAAAAGGCAAGAAGCACTAGCTATTTCAAGAACAGGAAATTTGAGCGCGCATGCAAGCTCCTATGCTCAATTGTAAAGCTGGAGGCAGAGCATTCTGAAAATGCATATTCTCTTCTCAGGAATTCCCTCACCTCGTTTTCCTCTCCAGAAGCAGTAAAAAAAGTACTCAACGAATTCGACTCAGACCCCCATCTCATACTTGATTTGCAAAAATCATTTTCCCAAAAGCCCACAAGGGCAACCTATGATGACTACCTGCCAAAAAAGCAGTGCGAGGATGCTCTTTTCTATTCCTCTCTAAATTTGCTGGAAAAAGCCAATTCCGAACATGATGTTTGGAAAATAACAATTATTGCATCCGTTCTTGAGGGAAAAGTTTCAGAGAGGGCGTTTGAGCTTCTTTCTAAATACGCGGAAAAAACCACAAAGGAAAAAAGATATTTCTTCAGCGGAAATAGGAGTACAGTAATTAATTCAATCGGAAGGGCATTCAACGAATTTGAGCTTTCGGAAAAGAAGAAAAGAAATTTTGCCGAGGTGATTAAGCTCGGCTCAGAGGATATTGGAGGACACAGAAAAATATTTGCAAATAACTGCGTAAGGACGGTTTCTGAAATGATGCTTGCATTGGAAAGCGAGGGAAAGCTCCCTCTTAATCTTGCCCAAAGGCTAAGGATAGAGTACTCCTGGAAAATGAAAAAATTCATGGCGGATGAAAACAACCCGAAATGGGAAAGGAAAATTGTTTACCGCGCACACAAGCTCCTTGACAAGCAGGTGCCGGACTGGGAAGTAAAGTTTTGGGCAAGAATTTAGCCAATCTAGCCCACGTTTCCTTCCTTCATGCCATCTGGAGTTTCAACAACTATCCTTAACGGGAACTGTTCCTTCCTCAGCATGCTGCACAAGTATCTAATGGAATCGGGCAGGAATTCTGCATATTCTCCCTCTTCATTCCTTTCCTCTAAAAGCTCACCCTTTCTTGAAAAAACTTCAACCTTTGCCTTAAGCTCTCCTCCTTCTGGGGGAGTCCTGAATTTAAGCTCCAGGCTAACATTATGCTCGAGCATAAATGTGTATCCCAAAATTTCTGCCTCTTGGTTTACAGTAGTAGCAGGTTTTTTCTCTTCTTTTTTGTCTGCTTTTTCCTCCTCTTTACCCTTAATCTCTGCAACCTTTTCTAGGGTACCAATGAGATTTGGAACTGCTCCTGAAATTGGCTCAGGCTCCGGTTTTTTTCTCTCAGCTTCTGCAGAAATCTCTTTCTTCTTAAATCCATCATCAAATATCTTTCTAATCCTCTCTTCACTCAAAACCTCCCCTGAAAAATAATCTCCTGAATCCCCAACCTTGAATTCAATTCCAAACTGGGGATCATTTGTTTCTTTAATCCAAATAAATATTGAGTGGCAATCAACAGGATTTCCCTCTTCATCCATTGCCATGTCAAGAATGTAGCCTGGAACTTCTATTTCAGCATCCCCCCTTTTCCCGCCAAGCTCTGTTGGCACGTCATTCACTGATACTTTTTTCGGCTTGTCATCCTGGTTGCTGTTTAAATGCAATACTGCCCCGTCCCCCTTTTTCTTGAGCAATACTGAAAAATATTCGTTAATCCGTACTTCAAACCTCTTTGCTTCGGAAACATCTTCACTTCCATTTTCCCCTCTCCCCTTTTTTCTTTTCATCGCTTTTCTCATAAACCACACCACTACATTTATGAACATAAATATTTTTAATAGATTTTGCTCTTGCTCCGCTTCCATTTTTTAATATTGCGCCCTCAAATATTTTCAGGTGATTTAAGTGAAAATTGCAATTTTGCTTTTGCTAATATCCGGTTTCACGCTATTGGGCTGCAGCGAGCTTGAAGTTGACGAGAAATGCAAAAATGAAAGCGTGCAGGGAATTTATGAGTGCGGGCTTCTCGGGCACATGTTGAACATGACCGGAGAGGAGGGCTTTGAGATTTACACGCATGACGGGGAGATAATAGAATGCCCCTCAAATGCAACTGGAGAGCTTCCAGACGAGTGCACAGAAATAATTGAGGATTCAGACATGTGCTCTGAAATAAACGTTTGCGAGGAAATTTAGGAGGTGTATGCATGGCAGGAAAGGAAATAACAATTTCAACAACAGATGACATATACGGGGAGCAGGTAATTGAGACTCTCGGAGTGGTGCGAGGAAATACAGTTCGCGCAAAATGGTTCGGTAAGGATTTTCTTGTAGGGCTTAGGCAGATAGTCGGAGGGGAGCTCAAGGAATATACCGAAATGATGACCGAGGCAAGGGATGAGGCGGAAAAACGAATGATTGAAGAGGCGAAATCCCTGGGGGCAGACGCAGTGGTATGCGTGCGCTACACTTCTTCGGATGTAATGTCCTCTGCCGCAGAGATACTTGTTTTTGGCACTGCAGTGAAGCTGAAATAACTGCCTTCTTTTTCTTATTATTTTTCTTTTCCAGTTTTACTCATTTCATTTACTTTTCTTTTTTCTTCCAATTTTGCCCATTTTCCACATACAAACATTTAAATACAGCATTTTCCATAATTTATAACAGGTGTGATTATGCAAAAGCCCCCCCAAAATATACCCAGCCCGGTAGGCCTGAGAGCAATGAGGATAGCAAAAACAAGGGGCATCGACTTGTCCAATTCATATTTCTTCAACAAAATTCTTCTTGACCAGAGGGGATTTGGAAGCATACCTGGAAGGCTTAACGGCACGCATGAGGAAATAAACAGGGCAATTTACGATGAAACCGTGAATTACTGCCCAAAGGCGAGGAAATTCCTTGATATGGATTTGCTTGTCAATTTGGCGGAAATGCCTGACAGGGGAGAGGATTCAATTATCAATAACCACAACCATGGCTACAACCCAAGAACAGGGGAAGGCGGGGCGACGGTAAGGATAGAAAGCCTATTTCGCGGGTCAGTTGAATATTTTTCGGATATGAGGCTAACCCCCAAAGACTCAAAACAAAAAGGCGCAAAATACCATTTCTCGGCAAACGAACTTCTTGCAAGGATATTCCACTATATTGCGGACATAACTGCAATGCATACCCAGCTCAAGCATTACCAAGGGCCACCCATGTGCTTCACCAACCCGATAAAATTTGCAAAATATATCTTTTACGAGATCCGCAGGCTCAGGTACAAAGCCATAGGCAAAGAGGTTCCCCAGCAAAAGTACAGGCGGGCAATCTGGGTGGAGACAAAGAACGGGCCCAAGGCATATGTCGGAGGTTTCGAATATGACAGGAGAATTATCGCGGCACACGCATATCTAGATATTGTGCATGACTTCAAAAAGCACAACCTTAAGCTTAAGGGCCCCCCCGAACCAATTTTGGAAAGGAATTTTGAGGCGGATTTTGGCGGAAACCATGTCAGTGTCTCTTCTGTTTTGGAAGGGCTTTCCCATGAAATCCATGCTCTTGCAGAGAAATGGCACAAAAATACTGTTGAAAACGCCTATGGCTGGAAGCTTTCCCAAGAACTCTCAAGGCAGGCAAAAAATGCGCTTAAAGCTTCGGCAAACTTCCTCTTGAAGCCATTTGCAAAAAAAGAAATTTTCGAGCTTGAGATTGAAGACAAATTGCAGGCCCAGGAGAGGATTGAGGATTCGGTTGAGCTTGGAGTAAGGGTTGCGCTTACAGTGCTTTCGGAAGCGGGCCTCATCAACCCCGAAAAAGACATACTTAAGGAGCCTGCACAATGAGCTGCAGCTATTTTCTTCCCTTTCTCCTCATGCACAATATGTTATAGCCTGCCTCAAAAGCTTTCACCGAAGCAACCACAATATCCGGCGAGGTTCCCTTTGCAACCACCTTGTTTTTCCTCTCGTCAACGAGAGTCATCGTCACATTTACAACTGCTTCAGTCCCTCCGGTATTTATAGTAACATGGTAATCGGTCAATGAGAAATCGAATCCCCTGAGCGCCTTTCTTATTGCGTTTATTGTTGCATCAACCGGCCCGTCCCCGGTGCCTGTTTCGGTATATTCTTTCCCTTTAAAAGTAATCTCCACTTTGCTTTCCGGCTTTTCATGCGCACTTGACTCAACCCGGAAATCATGAACAACAAGCACCCTGTTTTCCTGCTTCACCCTCCCCAAAGTTTCCTCAATTATAAACTTCAAATCGCCAACTGAAACTTTTTTCCCTTTCTCGATGAACATGTCCACTTCTTGATTCACCCTTTCCAGGGAATCCTTGCCGAGAGTTATGTCGAAGCTTTTCTTCACAACTTTTCTCAGTTCCTCCTCTTTTGGCTTTTTCCTGAAAACAATTTCGCTCTTGTCCTTCCCCCTCACAGGGGATTTCAGGTTATAGAGCTTCTGCTCTATGAATTTTTCAACCTCTTCGTATTTTGGCTCCACGGATGGGGGGTGGCTAAGGCCCTTGATTGCTGAGGCAGGGTCCTTCAGCCCGTTCCCGGTAAGAACAAAGACAACTTCTCCCTTAAGCTTGCTTTTCAATTTCATTACTGCGGCAACTGATGCAGCTGAAGATGGCTCCGCGAATATGCTCTCGCTTTTTGCAAGAACCTGTTGGGCCTCAAGCATGTCATCATCGCTCACCGAAATAGCCATTCCCCTGCTTTCCTCCAATGCCCTGAGGGCTTTCACCCCGTCAATCGGGCTTCCCACCATTATTGCAGAGGCAATTGTGTCCGGATTTTCAACAGGGGAGATTTTTCTTTTCTTCCTGTGCGCGTCAACAATCGGGGGGCATCCCTTTGCCTGCACCCCCACCATTCTTGGAAGCTTTTCAATAAGCCCGAACCTTTTGAATTCCTTGAAACCCTTCCATATTGCTGAAATGTTTGTGCCAACTCCCATCGGGACAATAACATAATCCGGCGCCCTCCATCCCATCTGCTCGCATATCTCAAATGCTCCGCTTTTCTGCCCCTCAACCCTGAAAGCATAATCCCCCATGAGCATGAATCCGTGCTTTTTGCTCATCTCCTCAGTCAGCCTTGAGGCATCATCATAATTCCCCTTTATCTGAAGCACTCTTGCCCCGTATGAAAGGGTCTGCGCAAGCTTTCCAATGGGCGTTCCATCCGGCACAAGAACATAGCAGGGAGTTTTTCTTACGCTCGCGTATGCCGAGACAGAGGACGCCATGTTTCCGGTGGACGCGCAGCAAACCGCCTTTGCATCCATCTCACTTCCCTTGGTCATCTCCACCATTGTGCCCCTGTCTTTAAATGCACCTGTCGGATTCATTCCCTCATTTTTTGCGTAAAGGGAAAAGCCGGCACCCAAATTTCTTTTCAGGTTTCTGCACCTGTAAAGTGGCGTTCCCCCTTCATCCAAGGTAACAACATTCCCAAAATCCATTATGGGCATGAACGAAAGGTATTTGCTTGCTTTAAGCGGGGCGGATTTAAGCATTGAGAAATTGATTCTCTTTTCCATTTCATCGTAATCGTATGAAACATCAAGGGGGCCGCCGCATTTAAGGCAGCGAGTATAGCTTTCTTTCTCTTCGTGCGTTTTCCCGCACAACATGCATTTTAGTTTGTAAAGGCCCATGCACTCATTTTAAACGTACAATTAATAATCTCTTCCCCAATTCTACTCAATTCCCGCTTTCTTTTCGTTTATTGAGCATTCAATAATCTTGTCCTTTCCGAGCGGGGCCCACGCGTCAATAATTTTCTCCTTTCTGTTAGGATGGTCACAGACAGCG
>CAYTXD010000066.1:0-6727 GCA_964441305.1 Microcaldota archaeon | reverse complement strand
CTCCGTAAGATGCAAGGCCTGCCTGGAACTTGGAATGCTCCTTCGCAGTTCCCATTCTTGCCTTTGCCTCAAGCCTGACAACCTGGTTTTCCCTTAGCTTGATAATGGGTATTTTCTCGTTTGCCACCTTTACCCTTGCATCAAAGCTCTTTATGTCTTTTGAATATATTGTGCCCGGACCCCTTACATCAAGAGAGAGTAGGATTTCCTCATCTTCCTTGTAGCCCTTGGGCGTCTTTATTGGAATAAGCCCAATCCTGTGTGCGATATACTCGTCAAAAATGGACGAGGTGTTCTCATACATTGTCACCTGGTCTATTGCAAACGTCTTTACCGAGGATATTATGGTCCTCCTTAAGGCATTCGCAAACGGGATTGAAGTTCCTTCCAAAGTGAAGGTTACGCGTTTTTCATCCTCATTTTCAACTTTGACTTTCATTTAGACCCTCCTTCCTCTTCTTCCGCCGGGCCTTTTGGTTGTATCGGTCGGAATCGGAGTGACATCTTCAATTCTTCCAATCCTTATGCCCATGCGTGCGATTGTCCTCACTATTGCCTGCGCCCCGGGCCCGGGTGTTTTTGCGCCATGTCCCCCTGGCGCACGGATTTTTATATGAAGCCCAGACACGCCCCTGCCGCGGAGCTCGTTAACAATTTTTCCTGCTGCCTGCATTGCGGCGTAGGGCTTTCCCTCTTCCCTGTCCGACTTGACCATCATTCCGCCGCTTGCCTTGGCGATTGTCTCCGCGCCGCTTATGTCTGTAACTGTGATTATTGTATCGTTTTTAGACGAAAATACATGGGCTACTGCCCACTTATACTCCCTTCTGGGCCTGAACTTTGGCTTTTCGTCGGATTTTTCATCTTTTTCCTTTTCGGGCTTTTCCTCTGGTTTTGCTTCCTCTTTAGCTTTTGCCTTTTCCTCTTTGCCCGGCTTTGCCTTTTCTTCTGTTTTTTCTTTTGCTTTGGCCATAATCATGCACCTTCTCCTTCTTTTTCTTCAGGTCCTGCTTCCGCCTCTTCTGAACCGGATGCCTCTTCTTCCATCTTAACTTCAAGGTCAATTGGCTTGGTGTAGGAAATTGTCGGCTCCTCGTTCAGTGTCACCATGTAGCCGGGGGAATTGACCCTCCTTCCCTTTACTGATATGAAGCCGTGTGTTATAAGCTGCCTTGCCTGCTTCATTGTTCTGGCAAGACCTTTTTTTTGCACCCTGCTCTGGAGCCTCCTGTCAAGGAAATCCTTAATCGTGAGTGTCAGCACATCCTCCATTACACTGCCCTCTTTCATAATCCCGAGCCTGGTGAGCTTGGACATTATTTGGTTTCTTTTTTCCATTCCGCCCTCTCCCATTGCAAGAAGCTTTCTTACCTGCCTTCTGACATTCTTGACTTTCCTGAGCGCAATCCAGACTTCGCGGGTGTTTTTAAGCCCGTATTCGCCCTTTATTGCCCTCTCCTCGACTATTCTGTCCTTGTCAAGAACCTTTTTTGGCGTTTCATAAATTGGTTTCAATTTTCTTGGATCTCCCATTCAGACACCTACTTTTTCTCTTTTTCGCCGCCCGCTGGCTTGGATTTTGCAAGCACCGACTTCCTCATTACTCCTACGGTGAGTCCCCTTCTTCCTGTGCTCCTGGTCCTCTGGCCGCGCACTTTCTTTCCGAACATGTGCCTCATGCCCCTCCATGACTGGCTGCTCTTTTCCCTGTCAACGTCCTGCTTTATGGAATATGCGAGGTCTGTTCCGATAAGGTGCTTGTTCTTGCCGCTGGTTCCCTCCTTTCTCTTGTTAAGGAGGTATTCAGGCACGCCGTATTCGGTAATATTGTTCATGATGTTTTCAAGCTGGTCAATCTGCTTTTCAGTAAGCTCGCCCACAAGGGTGTCTTTTGTCACTCCAAGCTCCTTGTAGGCAACATCTGCAACAAAGCTGCCGATTGAATAACCTACTCCATTTACCGAGGTAATTGCCCTTCTGAGAGGCATGTTTCCCTTCAGGTCTTTTTCAACCACTCTGACAATTTCCTGAATTTCCTTTCCATCCTTGGGTTTGGTGGCCACTACCTCCTCTTTTTTCTGAGGAATTTCATCTTCCTTTTTGTCTTTTTTCTTTGCCAAGTTTATCACCGATTAATGCAAGCGCCGGGAATGGGATTTTTGGGCGACCGATAGAAACCTCTGGGAATTTTTTCTTTTCTTTCCCGGGGGTTTCTTTTCTTTTCTCAACCGACAGCTTTGCTGTCGGGTTTTGGCGCGCAGCGCCAATACAAAAGAAAAGAAAGGCCCGAACCCATAAGCCCGCGAGGGCACACGATTGCTAATTCCTTTCTTTTTGGGGTGAAGCACTTTTTCTTCGGGAAGAAAAAGGGCTCGTTCCAGTCGTGCGCGATACCAGATTCTGCCATCCCGGCATTGCATGCCCGTTTATTGTGAACCCATCTCCCACAAAGGAGGGGCCGTTTTAGTACCGGACATTAATCTCATAGTTTGCTTATTGGGTTATCCACAGATGTTTTTTTATTCCTATTCATCAGTTCCATTTCCTGCATGCAATTTCTCCTTCAGCATGATTACGCTTTTTGGGCGGGCAACCACGCCTTTTTCCATATTCTTTATTTCATCGCTTTCAACTTCCGCAGTTCCGAGAGCAACAAGCCCTCCTGCGGAATTCATTATTGCGACTTTTTCACCTTTTGAAAATTCTTCACTTGAGAGCACTCCGGGCGCGTTGAGCGGGGCTCCGGAGCATATGGACTCCAGCGCAGAATCTTTTGCTGTTATTCTTTTTGATGTGATGAACGCTTCGAGGGGTTTTGCAATGGAGCGCAAGGCCAGCTCCTCATTTTTCTCTTCGTATTTCCACAGCGCATCAGAAAGCTCCTGAAGCGTGTGGCAATTCCCTTCCGAAATTTTTCCGAATTTTGTCCTTCGGAGTTCAATCATTTCCGCGCCTGTAACGAGCTTGCCCATGTCCGAGCATAATGTTCGGATATAGGTTCCCGCCTCGCAGCTAACGGAAAATAGCACATCTTTACCCTTATATTCTAGCGGGATTAAATTATAAACCTTTCTCTTTCTCTTGCGCCGCCTGACCGCGCTCATTTTTGGGGGGGTCTGCTCAATTGTGCCTGTGAATTTTTTGAAAAGGTCCTCCACCTTTTCAGGGGGCTGCTTATCCCGGAAGCGAATCACCCCGACATATTCCTTGTCCGCGCCGGAAAGCTCGGAAAGAATTCTTGTGGAGCGGTTTATTGCAACCGGCAGAACGCCTGAAACCTGCGGGTCGAGGGTTCCAGGGTGGCCGCTCTTTCGCGCGCCAAGAATCTTTCGCACCCACGCGGAAACCTCGTGCGAAGTCGGCCCTTGCGGCTTGTCAATTATTATAAATCCTGTTTCAAGAAGCTCCGGAATTGGGCGCTCTTCCGGATTAAAAAAAGGCATTAGATCACTTCAACGCTTCGCTTATTTCTGTTTCATTGCCAGGGTCGATGAGCGCTTCTGTCGGCTCAAGATGCCTTATTGCGCATTTCCTTGGGTTTTTTCTGCGTGTCTGGGAAACTATCTCAACAAAATTCTCATCAATGACTTTTGTGATTACGCATTTTTCCGCCGCGTCCCTTCCTGCCTTTTTCACGCAAACTCTTCCAACTTCAATTGCTGCCATGATTATCACCTTTTTTATTGGTAGGCACCGAATGCCTTTATTTGTTTTCAATCATCATATTGCTTGTTGCTCTCCCCTGATTTTCACATGAGTATGCTTGCTGCACTGCTCTTTCCTCAACTTTTCCTCTTTGACTTTTCCTTTGCCGCGCAGGAAATTATTCCCGCAAGCTGTTCCGGGAGGAAATTCTCGGAATTGAGAATCATGTCGAAATCCTCGTGCGAGAATATGTCTATATCGTAAAGCTTCTTGTACCTTTTCCTGTTGTCCTCATCTCTTTTCTTGACATGTTCAAGCGCATTTTTCCTTGTCATTTTGTCGCGTTTGGAAATCCTCCTTGCCCTTTCTTCAGGAGATGCGCGGAGCCATACTTTTAGGTCTGCGCCTTTAACCATCCAAGGGCCGAGCCAGGTTGTTACCACGCATTTCCCCTTTTTTGCGCTTTTGACAATTTCCTTGTCAAAATCCATGTCAATCTTCTTGTCCTTTCCTGCCTCCTTTTGGAAGTCCATAAGTGAAACTCCTTTCTTTTTGGCTTCGGACTTGAAAGTGAAGCTTATTGTGCGAAGATTCAGCTTTTTTGCAACAAGCTCGCCGACAGAATTCTTCCCGCTGCCGGAAAGACCGGATATTGATATTATCATTTTCCCTTCACCAATGCCTCAATGTAAGGCTTGAACCTCACTCCAATCTCTTCGGGCTTTAGGGTTCCGCGCTCTATTCTTGCAGCATATGAGATTACCTGCCTCGAGCATTTTGAGCAAAGGTGCCCTCCGAATTTCCTCTCCGGCCTTTTTTTTGTTTTTGCAGTGCTCCTTAAGCTGTTTGTCCCCTGCAGCTCTGTCTGGCAGAGAGCGCATGAGTGCCTCTTGCCTTTTTCCCTCTTTTCATAGTGGGTTGTGCTCTTTCCAGCAGTCATCCTCTTATGGACCCTTCTGACAGAGCGTGACCTGTTTCTTGGTTGTGTCATAATATTCACCTATCCCTTGTTTTTCAGCATGCGAACAGCGTGATTGAACCACCTATCCATTATTGCTTTTGGTTCATTATCCTGCGCAATGGATGTTTAAAAAATATTCGCTACTGCTTTTTTCCCTTTAACTTGCTGTATGCCCCCAATAAAATTGTGAGTATGATTTGAATAATGAAAATTGATATGAAGAACCAGCCTACCGGCCCGAACGTGTCCCTCCAGTTAGGGAACTTCTCAAAGTGCTGTATGAACACCGGTATTGAGAAGGGGAGCTGGATTACGAAGCTTGTGAAATGGTCCCTTAGAATAGGGGGTATTATGAGCAGGACCGGAAGTACGAAAAGCATTGGCTTGAATTGAAGAATCATGCTTTCTGTAAGCATTGGCATTGCTTCCTGCTGCTTTTTCATAATCTGCTGGACCTTTTGCTGGTCGTTTTTTTTGCTTGCTTCTGAAAACTCCTTGTTTAGGTCATTGAATGTTTTCTGTATTTCCTTTACCCTTTCCCTGTTTCCGAATTTCTGGGTGAGGTACCTGTAGGCCAGCGAATAGGTTGCCGCAATTCCAGATATCATCAGTGTCGGGTCTGTTATGTATTCAATCATTTTTTTCACCTTAAAGAACTTTTTTAAGCTCGGAAACCGCTTCATTTAATTTTCCGTCTCGGTTATATATAATTTTTGCGGGCGCGCCAGTATATGCAGAATAAGCGGCAAGGTATGCTTTGCTTATCTCATCATGCTCAAGAAGCTTTTCCCTGCTGTCCCTGTCTCTTTTCCTGCTCTTGTCCTTTTTTCTCCTCTCAAGTATTTCATCAACTGGTGCAGTAATGTAAACAAGGAATGCAACCCTGAACTCCTTCAGGTGCTTGAAGGGAAGCCCGGGAAAGTACCCGCGGGGGGTGTTGATTGCGCAGTGGGTGTCAAGTATCGAATCGGAAGGGTATTTTGCAAGCTCTATTGCAGCAAACCTCTGCAGCTCAATCATTATTTCAGTGCTCAGCTTTCTCATCTGGTCCCTGTTTTTAACATTGTACTTGTTTTGCGCGACTTCGAACATAAGGTCCCCGTAGTTTATTATCTTGTATTTCTTGGAGTTCACCTTTTCCAGAACGCTTGTCTTTCCTGCCCCGGGCAGGCCCATTATCACAATCATCTAATCACCAAAAAGCCCCCCAAGCCCTGGAATGCCTGCACCGAACATTCCCTTGGTCTTGTTTTCAAGCTCCTCGTAAAGCCTTAGTACGATTCCAACTGTGAGCAGAATACCCGTTCCAGAGCCAAGTGCGGTAGTCAGGTCCGCAAACCCTGCAAGCAGCCCCACAAATGCGCTTCCCAAAAATGTGATTGTGGGTATGTAGCGCGAGAGAACCTTTTCTACAACCCTCGGGTCCCGGCGGTGACCCCTTCTTGAAAGCCCGGAGTTCTGAAGCTGCTCTGCAACATCCTTTGAAGTCATGCCTGAAGTTTCCACCCAAAAGAATCCGAGCACTACGCAGAGAATGACGAGAAATACTATATAGCTTGCGGCATGAGCCCATTCAGGAAGGTCAGTGTAAGGGGTCGTACTAGAGGTGAGAAGTGTAACATGGCGTATTATGTCAGACCTGTCACCGTAAAAGGGCGTGAGGAAATATAGGAATCCATCTATAATTTGGTTGTTCTGGGGCTCGACTACGGAAACGTAGCTCATTAAATTGGTGCCTCCTTCTGAACACGCAAACGGGTCTGCAGGGTCATTGAGGTATTCTCCAGCAGTGCATATCGGCATTCCTGCAAGCCCGGCGCCCAAAAACTGCATGTTGAGCAGAAGGGCGCTTGCAAGTATGACAGGGATATTGGAAACGTAAAGCAGTTTGATGGGATATCTTGCACAAACACCCCGGGCCATTTCAAAAGCAAGGGGGATTTCAACTTTTATGAGCTCAGCGTAAACAACCACTAGGAATACCAGTGCGGTGAAGAATAACGGGGCAAGCTTAAGTATTGCAGTTGGCAATGCGGATGCATCCCCCTGCTGGAGGGCGTCAAGCACTCCCCCATTGCCGAAGAGAAGTGCTACAGTTCCGCCGACTACTGCAAGCGAGAC
>CAYTXD010000065.1:0-6744 GCA_964441305.1 Microcaldota archaeon | reverse complement strand
CCTGGTATTACGAAGGAACTGCAAAATCCCTTGGGAAAATGGATGGCCTCTTCCCGTATGTGATTTGCTTCACAACAATGTACTCCCCACTCTATATTGAGGGCCACTGCATAGTAGCGCTTTCAGGTAGTGAGGTCAGCTCAATAGACACGATTGCCAGGTTAAACGGGGCGGAAACTTTCGAGCCCCAAAACGGCTTTTACGAGGGAAGAGTGGGGATGGATTACATTATTTGCGAACAGGGGGATGATAACTGCGAAACAAGAATAAGCCATATCTCATTTATAATTTCCGACTCGGACTTATACCAGTTCACAGATGGAGAATGGAAAAGCTATGCCCTTTACAAGGAGCAGGCGGGAGAGCTTCTCAACACCTCGCAATACTAACAAGATTCCGCTCTAAAGGAGCTAAAGGAAAAATACAATGAGATAAGGAAGGAAACCTCTGGGGAAACTTTGGGGGAAAAAGTGGTAAACAAAATTTCAAAAGGCGCAATGCTTTCAGACATAAAGGAAATTTACGAATCCTCCCGTCTTGAGATTGAAAGGATTTCTGAAAATCCCTTTATTTCAGATTCCGAAAAATCACTCCAATACGAGAACGCGATTAAGGATTTCGGCACCTCCCTTGAAAGAATAAACAGAGGGAATTTAGGGGACGCGCTTAAGCTAAAGTAGCTACCGCTCACTTTCCTTTTCCTGCTTTTCTTTTCGATTTCGTTGATTTAAACATGTTCTCAAAAGACCCCTGGAATGCCTTTGCCAATTCGCCATTCTTAATGTATATCGTAACCGGCTCCTTTTCAGGAGGGAGAACAAATAGGACCAATCTATCAGCATAAGTCCACCAAACACCTGCAGAAAGGGTTTTTGCATCAATGAATTTCACCTTTGACTCAGGCATGAGCTTGGAGCGCTTTCTTGCAATCGGCACATCCAGCAGTAAATACTTGGCCCATATCCTCTTTTCCGCGCACTTGTCATGAAACATCTGGATGAAGCGAGGCATGTAATTGTAGAACTGCATCTGCCCATGGTATGAGTAGTAAAATTCCGGCACCAGCTCCAAAATATCCTCAAGAACTGTTTTTATTCCTGCAGCACCGTAAAAAACAGATACCTGTGTTTCCTCTCCCGCCTCAAACTTTTTTGCAAGAGCCGGAAGAATATTTTCAATCGCGCTCCTTTTCTCATCAAGAAAGGTTAACAGTGAGGAAGGGGGAGAGGCGGAAAAAGTCATCACCCCCGAAACTTTTGCCTTCCCCACCATTCCCTTGCCCTCCAATCTGTGCAATGTGTCATAAACGCTTCTCCTCTGCAGGCCGGTTTTAACTGCAATCCCATTAGCTTTCATCTGCCCCTCCTCAAGAAGGAGAAGGTAAATTTTCGCCTCATTCTCCGAGAGCCCTGCATTCTCCAATGTTTCCAGTCGGTCCTTTCTCATTTCAAAATCTCCTTTTCATTTTGTGGTGTAATATTTTACCACATAACTATATATATTAACTTGTGTAAATTTATAGTCACTTGTGTAAGAGGTGATAAATATGACAGTACCAGCAGACATACCAAACTTGCCGCCAACCCCGCCGGCAATTGTTGAGAAAGCAAAAGCGCCAGTTGGGGGTTACCCCAACTTCTCTGGAGCGGGGGTGCTTGGAAACCCTGCCTTCCACACCGGTAGGTGGCTTTACGCGCAATACGGATTTGCGGGAAGCGGCGAGTCCCTTAACTTGCAAATAAGCGAAGTTGCCGGGAACTTACGATTGCGCGCGATACATGCGAAAAGCAAGGGAAACGAGAACACTTTACTTGAGCTTTCGGCAAAAATTACTCCGGAAATTTCCATGGGTGTTATTGACTCAACTGAGGGGAGTGCGACCTTTGGGATACTACACAGCAAAAAATCAACGAACCTTTTGCTAAGAACTGGGGCATCCTGGAGCCCTGACAACGAATCAGGCAATATTGCGGCAGAAACCCGCTTTCCTTTTGAGGGAACTGAAATCACCCTTTCAATGAAAAAGGAACTTAAGAAAATTTCCGGAAAAATGAGCGACAGGGAAACAAGGTTCGGGGTTCAATTGAAAAAAGGGACAAACATGCTTTCCATTGGGGCGGGAGGCCCAAGCTGGCGCGATGTTGTTCTCCACGCGAGGAAATTCAAAAAATGGGGAAACATCAACGTGTCCGCAACAGCCCCAAAAGGCCATTTCAAAAATGGGCAGGTTGCGGTAGGAGTTACGAGGTTTCTTCCGATAAAAAGGCCATAGCTTCCAGCACTCTTTTTTAATCTTTTCAGCGAAGCATTTACCGGAGGTGCTGAAATGGAAGCAATAACAAAGACAGACCTGCCCCTAAAGCTTCATTCCAAGGGCAAGGTGCGCGACACTTATGAATATAAGGAAAATTTGCTCATGATTGCAACAGACCGCCTTTCCGCGTTCGATGTGGTATTCAATGAGGGAATACCATACAAGGGGATAGTGCTTACTGAGCTTTCGCTTTTCTGGTTTGAGAAGCTCAAGGGGATAGTTGACAACCACCTAATCTCCCCTGAAATCCCTCCAGACATGCCCGAATATCTTAACAGGCGCGCAATGGTTGTAAAAAAAGCCAACCCGTTTCCAATAGAATGCGTTGTGCGCGGCTACCTTGCCGGAAGCGGGCTTAAGGAATATACTGGGAATGGCACTGTTTGCGGAATCGAGCTACCCCCAGGGCTGCAGAACGGAAGCAAGCTTCCCCAGCCCATATTCACGCCCGCCACAAAGGCGGAGCAGGGGGAGCACGACATAAACATTGATGACATAAAGGGGGCAGAAATGATTGGGGACAAGGCGATATACGAGCGGCTTAAGGAGCTTTCTCTTGAAATTTACAAATTCGCTTCCGATTATGCAAGGGGAAAGGGAATAATTCTTGCCGACACAAAATTCGAATTCGGCCTGTATAATGGAAACATAATTCTTATAGATGAAGTTTTGACTCCGGACTCTTCCCGCTATTGGCCTGCGGAAAGCTACGATGAGGGAAACAACCAAATCTCATTTGACAAGCAGTATGTCCGCGATTACCTTGAAACATTGGACTGGAATAAATCCCCTCCCCCTCCCAAGCTGCCTGACGGGGTTGTTGAAAATACCACAAAGAAATACATTGAGGCATACGAGCGCCTAACGGGAAATGAATTCAAGAGATAGAGGAAAAGCATTTTAACTTCCCCCTCCTTTTTCTTTTCATTATGCTAATGGAGGGAAGATGATGGCAAGATACAAGAGAGATGATGAGAAGATGAGCAACACTCTGCTCATTGCGGGGGCAATAGTTGCAGTTTTGGTAATAATGGCAGTGATATTTGTATTACAGCCCTCAAAAGAAAGGGTAACTAATTTCGAGGAATGTGCTGAGGCAGGCTATCAAGTGATGGAGAGCTACCCCAGGCAGTGCAGAACACCTGGTGGCGAGCGTTATATTGAAAATGTTGCCCATCCCCCCGAAACTGGTGAAAATGAAACCTCAAATGAAACACAGCTCTGCGTTGACATGTGCGGCGACGGAGAATGCCAGAAGATAGTCTGCCTGGGTGAAGGTTGCCCCTGCGCAGAAACTCCTGAATCCTGCCCCGAAGATTGCGCTGCGGAAGAGGAAGAACTGTGCATTGACATGTGCGGTGATGGAATTTGCCAGGAAATAGTTTGCCTTGGAGAGGGATGCCCATGTGCTGAAACAGGGGACTCCTGCCCCGAGGACTGCGAACGCGAACTCAGCAACGGCTACTATGCTGCAAAGGACCCTGTAATATGCGAAAAGATTTACTACGAATGCGGAGTCGGCATGGAATCCTTTTCAAATGAGTCGGGATGCGGATGCAGGGATATAGGAGTTGACGAGCAGGGAAGGCACTTCTGCACAGAGGAGCAGAAAAACGCTGATGTGTGCGTTACTGTCTATGAGCCTGTATGCGGTTGGTTTACTGATGACGAAATTGTTGACTGCCCTTCCTACCCCTGCGCCATTGAATTTTCCAACTCATGCAATGCATGCAAGGAAAAAGTGGACTACTGGACTGAGGGAAACTGCCCCAAGACGGGTTAATTTTTCAGCTTTTTATTTTTTCTAATTTTTTCCTGCTCTGCCCAACAACATATTCCATAAGCATTTCCATATTGCAGATATCCTCCCCATTATATTTCAAAAGAAGGTCCAGCGCACCTTCATCTCCTTCACTCGTGTACCGCTTCCAGAGCTTTACCGCATCCCAGCCAGTAAGTCCTTCGGTTTCACCTCCCCTTTCAATTCCAAACTGCTTTTCAATATTTTTCAGCCCCCCCCTAATTCCCAAAGAGGACAGAACAAACCTCAAATCCGTATGCATCCTGTCGCAAAGTGGAACTTCAAGCTCGCGCTCAATGAAAGGTATGTCAAAAAGAGAACCGTTGAAAGTCACAAGGAATTTGTATTTCTTTATATCTTTTCCGAATCTTTCCAAATTTATTCCGTTTATGTATTGGTTTGTCTCCTTTTTTCCAGGGTCCCAAATCCCGATAACCGTAATTTCGTTAGTGCTCCCAAGCCCAGTAGTTTCAATATCAACATATGCTGCCTCTTTTCTGAAATGCCTGTAAGCCCTGTGGTGGTAGCGCGGCAATAGTTTTGAGGAAAAGTAAGAGTGGTTCTTTCTCTTCGCTTCATCAACGCTTTCTTCTAAAAGTGGAACATGGCCGTTTGGAAGCGCGCTTTTCCCGAACCTTTTCAAATAGTCCCCCCAGCACAAAACCCCGCTTTTCCAAAAAGCCTCTTCGCGAGTTTCACCTATGCCAGGCAAATGAAGGAATGTATTTTCAAGCATGTGCCCAATTCGAAGCCAATCATTTTAATTCTTCATTCAATACTCGAAATTTTTCAACATTTGCTGTTGCCGTTTGTTTTTTTAACATATCTTTCCCAATACTGTTATGGCAGACGTAATGATAATTTTGGGGAGCAAAAGCGACCAGGCTATTGCAGACAAGGCAACAAGGATGCTGGAGGAGCTTGGGATTTCATATTCGCTGGAGGTTGCAAGCGCGCACAGGAATCCGGAAAAACTTGAGAAGCTAGTGTCCGAAACTGACGTAAAATTATTCATTGCAATAGCGGGCCTGAGTGCAGCGTTGCCAGGTACTGTTGCGGCAAAGACAATAAGGCCGGTAATAGCAGTTCCGGTCGACGCAAAGCTTGGAGGTCTTGACGCGCTTCTCTCATGCGTTCAGATGCCTCCCGGAATCCCGACTGCAACGGTGGGAATAGACAACGGCAAAAACGCGGCTTTGCTTGCCGCAGGAATACTCTCAATAAGCGATGGCAAAGTGGCAGAGAGCCTGAATTCTTTCAGGGAAGCGATGAAATGATAAGCTTTATTAACTAATTAACCAATATTTATAACTGGTTTTTACATGTCCGGGAAATTACTTAGAACAAATCAAATTCCAAAAAAGCAGGAGGCAGAACTAATAATGCTTCCAACCCGCAATTTATTTTTCGAAAAAAAAGTAAATGCAAAATTCCATCAAATCGAGTCTCTAAGAGAAGAAATTATCGAAAGCCATAAGCCGCTTGCCATATCCAGGGCAAAAAAATTCTGGAAGAAAATCGGCTCCAGCAACATTGACTTTGAGGATTTGGTGCAAACTGCAATGTTCGGCCTTGTGAACGCCGCAAACCGATTTGACCCGGGAAGGGGAAACAAATTTTCAACTTTTGCAATGTCAACCATAGATGGGGAAATTAAAAGATGGCTCAGGGACAACGGATTTTTCAATATGCTGAAAAGGAAGCACATTGAGGTTATTCCAAGCATCAATAGGATAAGGGAAAACCACAGCAAATCAAATCCAAATTCCACATTTCTTTCAGACGATTATTTGGCATCTGAGCTTGCTAAAGAGAAGTGCATGGGGCAGGAGCCCTCTGAGAAGGATGTCCAGTATTTTCTCAGTGTAATTAAGGAAATAGAAATGTATTCTGCAGTCATTCCCCTTGACGCCCCAATATCCGAAAGCACAAGCGGCGATGCAGGCGCTAAGCTCATGGATTCAATTGAAGATTCGAACGATCCCTACGAGCAGGTTTCAGACAAGATTCTGGCAGAGCAATTCATGGATGTTTTGCCTGCAAGGCTTAAATTCGTTATCAAAATGTACTTTTTTGAAAGAAGGTCAGAGCAAGAGATAGCAGAATGCCTGGGATGTTCCCAGATGAATGTAAACAGGTTAAAACATAAGGCAATAGGGCTGATGAGGTCCAATGCAAAAACTATTGAATCTCCTTGAATGCAAGCTCAACACATCTCTTGAGTGCATCGCCTATCTTTTCCGGCCTATCCCCATTGGCGCCTGCAGCTGAGGGATGCCCTCCACCAGTTCCGCCGATGATTGGGGCAACCTGCCTCATCACCCACGAAATATCCACTTTTTCGGAAAACCTCTCACTAACCCTCCCGGAAATTCTAACTTCACCTTCTCCTTCATGCCCGGCAAATGCAAAATCCGCCCCCAGCTCGACAAAAGATTTTGCCGCAAATGACTCAAATGAACTGACCTTTGAAGTCACTGCCAGCACATCCTCCTTTCTTTTAATTTCAATTCTTTGGCATGCTTTAAGAACTGCAAGCCTCTGGGAAAACCCTGAAGGCGCCTCAGTCATCTCCAGTATCTCATTAAATGAAACTTTTGCCTTTTCCATAAGCTTTGCAAAAATCTCA
>CAYTXD010000064.1:0-6792 GCA_964441305.1 Microcaldota archaeon | reverse complement strand
AGAAACGAGATTCCAGTATATTATGAAGAAGGCGACAGGGTTCCTGTTTCCTTCCAGGCAATTGCGGTAAATGATTCTGAAACAGGGCAGGCATACCTGCAGAGGCTCGGCAATTTCAGGATTATAGGGGAGAAGGTTGAATTCACTTCAGGTGCAAGGATAAAGAACATCTCTTCATCCTTCTACGTGCTCTCCTTCCAATGGGAGGACAGGGGGATTAACGAAACTGCCCTGGAGAACGCTTTGATGGATGAATTCGGGCTGGATGTGACTTACAGGGAATACTCATTTGTGAATGTGAATCCTCCTCTTTCCGGTTCCGAGCTTGATCAGGTTCGCCAGCTAGGGCTTGACTATATTTCCTATTATGCGGAAGATACGTTGAGCATACGCCCGGGGTTTACTGACAGGCAGCAGATTGAATCCGATCTCCATGATTACTTTGGAAGGATAGTTTTCCCTGAAACCACAGTTGTTATACAAAACGAAACATATCCTGAAAATTTTGAAGAAAGAGTTGATTCCGCGCTGGAGGGGATTGCAGATTCCTACATGATTGAGATAAACCAGAATGTCGCGCTTGACCTTCCTGAAAAAGTGCAATATGAAGGAGAGGAATACATGTTCGCAAGCGGTGTCGGCAAGGGAACAGTTCTAATCGAAGGGGGGCATTCGGCAAATGAAAATGTGACTGTAAGGGTTTCCGCCCTTGCTTTTGGAGACAGGATTACCCAGGTAAACAGTGTTGAGGAAATCGAGGAAGTCGGGTAGCAGGGCCAAATCAGCCATGGGCAAACAAGCCAAGCCCCTTTCGGCGCTACCTTTTCGCATTCAGCAGCCCGCCATCCTCCCTGGAAACCGCCTCCACCCTCTCGATAATTTTCTTTTCCACCATGAATTTAACAACTTCCGGGTGGACCGCCTTTTTCCATTTATCCCCTTTCAGAAGAAGCTTCCGCACCGCTGTCCCTTCATACGTTTTCCTCTTGTACATCGGCGTCTGCTCCACCCCTTTCCCAGCATCCTCGAAAAGCTTAATCGTAAGCGGGTTGTTGGAAAATACAACATCAAAGGAAGGCACAAGGGATTTCACATGGCTCACCCACAAGGCATTGTTGTTGACGTCCGGAATCGACAATATCATGCATTTCGAGTAAATTCCCTCCGCCTCTAGCACCCTGTAGATCATCTCCACTCTCTCCCCGACAGTGAGCGGATTCTCAACCTCGTAGCACCTCTGCGAACTTCCAATTAAAACTATAAGCTCATCACATTTCTTCAGCGCATGCTTTATTGCATGCAGGTGCCCCTTGTGCATCGGCTGGAACCTTCCAACATAAAGCCCTCTCATGGTATTAGTTGGCAAATGCCCATTTTTAATCATTCCCTTGCCCGGTTTTGGCAATAGGTTTAAATTATTCCATCTGCTACTATCTGCGGGAGGAAAATGAAAACACAGAAAATTGAGGATTTGAAGGTAGGGGACAGGGTGGACTCCACATTCATGGTTCTTGAAAAGGAGCTCCGCCACTCCATGAAAGACCCGGAGAGGGAATTCCTCCAGATAAAGCTCGGGGACAGGACCGGCACCATCCGCGCGAAGGTGTTTGACCGGGTGCGGGAAATGTCCGGGCTTTTCGAGGCGGGAGACATACTGAAAATTTCCGGCACTTATGTGCAGCAATACCCGCCGCCCCCCTCAAAAGGCAATTTGGAAATAATCATAGACCCCTCCAACACTGAAAAGGTAAAGCACTCCGAAGTTTCTATTGAGGATTACAAGCGGAAAACCCAGAAGGATGTTGAGAGAATGTTTGATGACATGAGGATGACGGTGACAGGATTCAAGAACATGAACCTCAAGCTTCTCATGGACTCGTTTTTTGAGGATGAAGATTTCACCCGGGAATTCAAGCTCGCCCCTGCCGCAAAAATTCACCACCACCCTTATATCGGGGGGCTTATTGAGCATACTTATGCAGTGTTCACATTCTGCAAGTGCATACTGGCAGTATACCCCGATCTTGACAGGGAGCTCCTGCTAACCGGAGCGATACTGCACGACATTGGAAAATTGAGGGACTACAAGTACAAGGCGAATATAGACATAACGGATTTCGGGGGCCTTGTGGGGCACATTATTGCAGGCGATGAGATGCTCCGCGACAGGATAAAGAAAATTGAAAACTTTCCGGTTGAGCTTGAGCTCAAGCTCAGGCACATGTTGCTCTCCCACCACAACAAGGGGGAATGGGGTTCTCCAGTTGAGCCCCGCTTCAAGGAGGCAATAGCGCTGCACCATGCAGACATTGCGGACGCGCACATCGCGCAGGCGATTGAAATCGAGCGGGAGGAGAGAAGAAAGGAAAGGCGCGACTCATGGAGCTCCTTCAGGCGCGAGCTTAACAGGATGCTTTACCTGGGAAAGCCAGAGGAAAAGAAATAATGCTTCTGATTTTCCCAAAACATTTGCAAATAGCTATATAAGCTCAATTCCCAACTCCTTTTGGTGATTTTTATGAAAAATGCAAAATTATTGCTTACACTTGCGCTTTTCGGCGTGATGCTTTTCGGCTGCCTTGACGTCTTAGATGGCGGGGCGGGGCAGACAACATATTATGAGCCTTCCCCAAGTTATGATGCTCTTGAGGAAACCTATGCTGCAAAAGAGTCAGGCGATTACTCCTTTTCCCCTGATTCATCCGAAGCTTCCAGCGACAGGAAGGTGATTAAGACAGGGGATTCGGAAATTGAAGTGCCACAGGGCCAGCTTGAAACAAGCTACCAGAACCTTCGCGCACGGCTTGTTGAGATGGGCTCGACAATTGATTCGGTTTCCTACCAGGAAACAGATTCAAGTAAATACTATTACATTACTGCAAAAGTCCCCCCAGGGGAATTTGAGGAGCTTCCCGAGCTTTTCAGCCAGATAGGCGAGTTAACCTCTATGGACGTTTCCTCAAGGGATGTTACAGAGCAGTATGAGGACATTGAGCTCAGGCTTGAAACCCTTTACGCAACAAAGGACAGGCTCCTTCAGCTCTACAACAAGGCAGACGATGTGGAGGACATACTTGAAGTGGAGCGCGAGCTTTCGCGCATCAACTATGAAATTGAGTACTACGAAAACAAGAAGCTGAACATTGACAGGAAAGTTGCAATGTCCACCGTAACTATTAAACTGTATGAGGAATCCCCCATGCTTGAGAGCAATGTGATAGTGCCCCTCTCGGGGCTCGTTACTGCATTCTTCTTTGCGCTTTCAGGAGCGCTGGTGCTGATTTCAGGAGGCCTCGGTTTCTTCCTTCCAATAGCAGTGATTGCAGGAATCGCGTACTTTGTTTACGTGAAGTATTATGCAAAGAAGAAAAAGTAGCTCAATTGCCCCGCAAGGGGCTTCTTTTTTGTTTTTTAATTTCCATGCGCCATAATCATTGTGTTTGTATGCGGATTCCTCCACAAGAGGCAAAAGGCATGCATTAAGCCCCCTCCTTAAGAAAAGCAGGGTTAAGCCCTCATCCTGTTCTTCTCTATTTCCGAAAGCTCCGAGGGATAGGGCTGAAGGAATCTTTGGCTTTTCAAATATTCATTATCAAACCTTATTGCCCATGACTTGAGCATATAAACAGGCACGCTTACCGGAATCCTCTCATCGCGGTACTCCTCTACAGCATTCAGGAACAGCTTCCTCTCCTCTTCCGAAAGCTTTTCCGAAATGCCTCCATAAGCATGCTGAAGAACGTTTATTGAGGAGCTAATTTTCGGCTCGTTCATTAATGCAGACCTAAATTCCTTCTCATACTCTGAAAAAACATTTTCGAATTCGTACCTGTCCCTTTCTGCAACTATCCTTCCAAGCTTCTTCAGCTTTGAAGGGCTGAATTTCATAAGCAGGAGCTTATTGTTTCTGTGAAACTCCTCAAGCTTTTTCGAAGAGCTGCCCTCAACTGCCGCCCTTAATGATGCCAGTGCAAAAACCCTAGTCAAAAACCTCTCCCTTATTGCTATGTTGATAATCCTTCCATCATCCTCAACAGGGGTTTTTGGAAATTTCCCAATGACTGCTTTTCCGAAAAATCCCTTTCCGTAATATGATGCTGCCCCCTGCTTTTTGCCCCTGTAGATCTTCACCCTAGAAATCCCGCAGGAAGGAGATTTGAACTTGAGAATAAATCCGTCAACCTCCCCGAGTTTCCCAAGATAATTTTTTATGTACTCATTCATTTCATTAGTAACGTCCCTTCCAGTTGCAGGCTGATAAAGAAGCCTCTTTCCTTTTATCTCAACAACCCGTACTGGCTCTCTTGGAATTCCAAGGCCGATTTCCTTTTCTGGGCAGGAAGTTATGAACTCAACATGGCCTTTGAGCTTTTCAACAAATTCACTCTCAATTACTTTGCCATCATACCTGCAGTGCTCAAAACCAAGGCACCTGCTTGCAAAAACTTTCGGCTTTGGAAAATTCATCTCATCACAAAATTCTCATGACAGTGAAAGTTATAAACCACCATTAATTCAATCAGCATATCAAAACCCATCTAATAACATTTATAAACACATAAATATATAATATATACAACAGAGATGATACTATGGCCTTTGCTCAGAAACCGGCAGAAAGAAAAGTTGCAGGCACCCCAGCCGCAGCTAATAGAAGTCCATTTTTCGAAATAGCGAAAAAACCATTCCAAGGAATCAATCTAAGGGGGATTTCACGCAGGGCGAGAATCGCGGCACTTACTGCAGTTGCTGCGGCAATCATAATCATCCTACCAAAATCAATACGTTTCGGAGAAAATGCAATAGCGCGGGAGCGAAATTCCGACAAGAAAAAACCCAATAAATTCTATTCCGAGCCATACTGCCAGGACTCATTCCCTTTCTATACTGAGGAAGCATTCTCTCTTTTCATAAAATCCTGTTCCATGGAAATTGACTTGAAAAAGCTTTTGGGAAATGCAAACCTTGCGGTTTTCGGGGACGGCTCGCACGCAGAAGAGTCCAGCAAGCAGTTCATTGCAGATAATGTGGGAGCACTTAAGGAGATGGGGTTTACCCATATAGGCCTGGAGGCGTTTGTTGCGAATGAAGAAGAGGAGGGTTTGATTAACAATTACCTCGAAACAGGCGAGGGAAGAGAAAAACTCGAGAAAATACTTCAGGGAGTAAAGTGCCCCGAAACAGCGGATGACGAAATGAAAATACTGGATGCGGCAAGGGAGAATGGGATGAAGGTGTTTGGCATGAGTCCTCCCCAGCTTGTTGTTGGCGGGGTGAAAAAAGCCAGGACAAAGGACGAGAGGGATGACTACACTTCAAAAAGGGTTGCTGAAATGTATGAAAGCGGGAAAGTTTCAAGGATGCTCATCGCAATAGGCCCAAACCACCTCAAAGAAGGCTGCCTCGCGGACAAAATAACTGCCCTTGTTCCAGAGGTTGAAGCAAGAAAGGTGCAAATTATAGGTATGGAGCCCGAAAACATCTACTATCTTCAATACGAAAATTTCAAGCTGGAAAGGGTTATTCGTGAGCAGGAAATGGGCGAAGAGGAATTCATGTTTTCAGGGAAATCTCCAGATGGGACCAGCGAATTTCTTCTCCACCTTCCGCAAATTGAGGAATTTAGCGATTACAAGACAAGGTGCAAGTTTTAGCGGTCTGAAAAGGCATCTTTTTATTTGTTGGATTGCATACGTATTGCATGGAAAAGGAAAAGAAGAGTACATGGCTGAAAGATTATGATTTCTCAAGTGAAGATATTTTTTCAGAGAAACTCAGTTCTTCAGCGCAGAAACTTGACTGGTCACAGATAGTCGGAGATTCAAGAGTATTAGTGATTGGTGACGGCGCCCATGCAGAAGAGGCAGGAAAAAGCCACCTCGCAGGGCTTATGAAAGAGTTTAGTAAAAGGGGTATAACTCATTTGGGGCTTGAGGCATTTCTTGATAAGGAGCAAGGCATGCTTGATGATTACCATGAATTCGGTAAGGGGAGGGGAAAAATTGAGAAAACATTAAGAGACAATCTCTCATGCCCTGAAACCACTGAAGAGATATTGGAGATATTAGATAATGCAAGGAAGAACAATGTAAAGGTTATTGCATTAACTCCAAATGCAGACAAGGGGCCCCGCTCCAGCAGCTACAGGGACCATTTTGCGGCAAAAAAAGCTACGGAGATAATGAAAAATTTTTCAGATTCAAAGATCCTTTTGGTTATGGGTCCCCACCACAGCTATCCGGAAAGGGTACCTGGAAAAATAAAGAAGCTTGCAAAAATGGACAATATTGGAGATTTTGAGATTACTTCAGTTAACATGCTTGGGATGGAGCCGGACATAGCGATACAGGTCCAAGGAGCCGATTTCAGTATAGATAGGGTAATCCGAGAAAAGAATATGAGTTACAAGTCATTCATGCTAAAAAGAAAAAGCAGTATTGAAGGTATACGGGAATTCATTGTCCATCTGCCCCAAAATGAAAAATTTCTCCCTTACGAAAACAGGTGCAGGTACTAGAAAAACAACGAATGCCCGATTAATTCAAGCTCAACTTTCCTCTTCTTCTTGTAATCCAATTTCATACATAGAGTCATCCGCAACTGTTTCAACGACTTTTCCTCCTGTCTTTCTTGGAAGGTTTACCATTGCATTCTGAGTCATTGCCCCCACTGCCATGCGTCCTTCGGGACCATTCCTTATCCTGCCAGGAGTTTTTTTGGCAATATCAAAAACATTCCCAACTCCAGCAATATCTCCTAGTGCATTTCCTATTCCTTTTTTAACAATCTTTC
>CAYTXD010000063.1:0-6799 GCA_964441305.1 Microcaldota archaeon | reverse complement strand
GTTTTTTGCCGTTAACGTAAACTGCGGGCGGCTCATCGCCGACTTTTATAATCCACCTTCCGCGCACCCTCTGAATTGAGATGTCCCTTTCGGTGATTCCGCGCGCGGCGTCCATTTCCCCAATTCTTATTCCATTCATCTTTTCCACCTGTTATAAATTATGGAAAAAGTAGTATTTAAATGTTGTGGTTAGAAATGGTAAATACTATATTATCCAAATGGAATATTTTTTATAAAAAGCAGAAAGAATAAGACGCCCCCGACGGGATTTTCAGATTTTCGGTTCCTGGGAGGTACCGTAGGAACCCCGGTGGAGGGTTCCTCGTTTGAACCCGTGTCTCAAGCTTTTCGCGCCCTTCACCTCAGCGTTTCGAAACAAACTGAAAAAAGGCACCGCAAGCTCACATTCTGTCCAGACTATACTACGGGGGCCTGGAGCTAAATTTCATATGCTCATTATTATATATTTAATGGTGCTTAATAAATGGTATACTTCTGGTAGGTGATTTCATATGCTAAAGAATTGTTCATCATGCGGCAAGCAGACAAAACAATATGCGGAATTCCCGTGCCCCGGCTGCGGCGAGTCAGTAATAGTTAGGTGCTACAGCTGCAGGCAGATTTCAATACCGTACAAGTGCGAAAAGTGCGGAAGGCAGGGCCCGTAAACAGGTGATAGTATGGCAGAGGTAGGTGTAGATGTTAAGGTTCTTCCTGAGGATATGGAGAAGTTTGATTCAATTAAGACAGCATTGCAGGAGAAGTTCTCCCCAACAAAGCTGGCCGAAGAAGAGCTTGCATTCGGGATGAAAGCCATCCGGATGACCGTTATAATCGAGGATGCGGAAGGGGGAACAGACAAGCTTGAGAAGCAGATTCTTGAAATTGACGGAGTAAAGCAGGCAGAAATAGAGGCGGCAAGCAGGATTTAACTTCTGCTTTTTTCTTTTATTTTTTCAGCCATTTCCCCTATTTTTTTCCAATGGCTTCCTTCCCAATATACTTTCCCGCATTTTTTGCACTCCCAGAATTTATCATGCCTTTCAAAGCTCTTTTCCGGGATTTTTTCCTTCACTTGCCCTTTCTCCACTGCCTTAAGCTTTCCGTTGCACTTAGGGCAGAGCGTTTTCGATTCAAACTCTCCAATGCCGATATTGAACTCTTTGAATATTGAAACAAGCTGCGTCTCCGCGCTTCCCTCGGGAACAAGGAAGCATTCCATCCCCCTTTTGGCACACTTTCTCCAAAGCGGAATATCCATTGTAAGCAGGACTGCATTTTCCATTTCCGCAAGCTTAAGTATCTCATCATCATCCTCAGTTTCCGGGTATATGACTTCAACCCCAAATATCCTCATCCACCTCGCAATGTTCTTTAGCATCACATCTGCGACAAATTTTTTCCCCATGCAGCAATAAATCCGTAAATGCTAATATACCTTGCCCAACATATATTTCCCATGATTTCTTCTATTTCCCTGGGGAACTGGCGCTCCCATGAAAGCACTGCCATGGATTTCTCCAGCGGCACAAACTTGCTGGTGGGAATCATGGGAAGCGGAAAGAGCACGATACTTGACGCCCTGTGCTTTGCCCTCTACGGGACCTTTCCCCAGCTTCAGAGGGGAAAGCTGACCCTTTCGGAAGTTGTTATGTTTGGAAACGAGGAGGCGGAAGTTGAGCTGAAATTCTCTCACAACGGGAACGACTATTCCGTCAAGCGGGCGATAAAGAAAAGGGGCACTGATGCGCAGCTATACAAAAACGGGAAGCTGGCGGAAAAGAGTTCCAGGGCGGTTACCAAGGAGATTGAAAACGAACTTAAGGTGGATTACGATTTATTTACCCGGGCGATTTACTCTGAGCAGAACAGAATCGATTATTTCCTCACCCTTGACCCGAGAAGGAGAAAGGGCGAGGTAGACGAGCTCCTTGGGCTGGACAGGTTCGAGAAGGCAAGGTCCAGCATAACGACATTGGTAAACAGGATTTCCTCACTAAGGCAGATGCTGGAAAAGGAATACGACAGGGAAAGAATAGCGGAGATTGCCAGGAAAGTTGAAGAATCAGGAGATGAACTTGGGAAGCGGAAATCAGAATTTAAAAGCATTTCCGAAAAATCCGCCTCACTTGAAAAAAGCCTTTCGGAAAAGCAGGCGGAAAAGGAAGAAATCGAAAAAAAGAAAGACAAATATTATGATGCAAAGGAGGAAATCACAAAGGCATCCTCCTGGCTCAATGTTCTTGAAAAGGAGATATCCGATTTCCGGTCGAAGGATTTCGATTTTGAAAATGAGCAAAAAAAGCTTGAATCCTTGGAGGATAAAAAATCCCAAATTGAAAAGTCGCTCAACGATGTGAGAGGCTCACAGAAAGAGCTTTACTCCCGCATTGGCTCACTTGAAAACCAGCTCAAGTCCTCGCTGGAAAGCGAGAAGCAGGCAGAATCCGCAAAAAAGGAGCTTGAAAGGTTGCTTGATGGAAAATCAATTCCTCTGCTGAAGGAAACCTTCTCAAAAAAAGAAACCAAGCTTCAGGAAACAAGGGAAAGGATTTCAATATTGAAGAATTCAATAAGGGAGGCAGAGCTTTCCCTCAAGGAGCTAAAGGAAGAAAGGGCGTCCTGCCCGGTATGTTCAAGCTCGCTTTCTCCGGAAAAGATATCCCAGCTAAGGAAAGAAAAATCTTCAGGGCTTCATGATGCTCAGAAAGAGCTTGAAGGGAAAAATGAGCTTTTTTTATCACTAGAATCCGAGCATGAGCAAGCCAGGGAAAAAATCAGCAGGGCCGAATCCCTGGGTCAGAGGATAAAAGATATCGGGGAAACTGCAAAAGATATTTCCAAAACCGGGGAGGAGCTTGATTTACTGCGCAGAAAGCAGGAGGAGCTTTCCAAGATGGCAAATGAGAATGAAAAGGAAATCGGGGAGATTGAAAAGAAAAAAAGGCAAATCGAGAAAAATATCGAGGAATACAGGGAGATGGAAAAGAAAAAGCAAAAGCGCAATGAGCTGAAGGAAAAGCTTTTCCTGCTTGAAAAAAAGCTTTCGGAAATTGACTTCCACGAGGAAAAGTTTGAGAAGAAAAAGGAGGAGCTTAGCCAAATAAAAGTGTCCCTTGAATCTGCAAAAGGCAAAAAGGAACTGGCACAAAAGGAGATAGAAAACATAGAGGGGAGCATGAAAGAGTGGAAGGATGAGCTAAAAAGGATGGAAAAAAAGCGGGAGGATATCAGTTACTATTCTGAAAAGGAGGAACAATTGATTATTTACAAAAACGCTTTGGTTGAAACGCAGATGGCGGCAAGGAACGAGCTTATTGAAGCGATTAATGCAGCGCTTGAGGAGATTTGGCAGATTGTTTACCCCTACCGGGACTATACAAAGGTCAGGATGAGGGCTGAAGTCAAAGACTATGTTTTTGAAATATATTCCGATGAATGGCGTTCTCTTGATGCGGTGGCAAGCGGCGGCGAGAGGGCATGCCTATGCCTTGCCCTCAGGGTCGCGTTTGCAATGGTCCTGACTCCCAATTTAAGCTGGCTCATACTTGACGAACCGACCCACAACCTTGACCAAGAGGCGGTTGACGTTCTTGCAACAACACTTCAGGAAAGAATACCCCAAATAGTTGACCAGGTTTTTGTGATTACTCACGACCCCTCCCTGCTGGAGGCAAATTTCGGAACTGCTTACCGCCTTTCAAGGGAAAAAGAGAAAAATGAGCCGACCAAAGCTGAAAAACTTTAATTCTGCTCCTTTTCTTTATGGGTCAATTTTCTCCAGCCAAACCCGAATACAATTATGATTATGATGATGCCTATTGCCGCAACAGTGACAAGTGATGATGGGGCTTCCAAGCCCTCGTCCATGGAAGTGCTTGAGCTCCCCTTTATGGTATAGCTGCCAGTTTCAACTGCGGAATTCCCTGCGTAATCCTCAACTCTTATCCTGTAGTATATTTCCGCGCCGGCATCGCGGTATGGAACCGAAAAGACATATGCGACATCCTTTTGCTTTTGGGGGGCAGTTCTCCAATTAAACTGGTCAAATGAATACTCGAGGACAACATCCCTTATTCCCGACCCCCTCCCCGCGTCCATTGCGTATACTTTCACATCCGCAGGCCGGTTTTGGTAGTTGTTCTCTACAACTATGTTTTCCACAAACGGTTCGGTATTGTCAAGGGAAAGTGAAACCTCCATGCTATCCCGGAACTCTATGTTCTTTTCAACAATTCTTCCCTCCAGCTCTGTCCACAAATCTATCCTTCCTGGCGGAATTCCCTCAAGAACCGCTCCCCCGTTTTTGTCGGTTCTTATGCTCAAATTCTCGCCTGTGGAATTCATCTGAATAAATACTTCCGAAGGTATGCCCCGCCCACTATCATCCCCCGTGTATATCTCCAGCTCGTAAAGCTTAAGCGAGCGCACTATGCTTGCCGGAACGAATGCAGTGGTGGTATTAACAACATCTCCGCTGGAAACTCTTACATCATACTCAACGCCTTCAGGTAAAAGAGTGAATTCCGCAGTTCCGCCTCCTCCTGTTTTTTTATGCCTTCTAAACTGCTTGCTTGTTATGGCTACATCTTTCCCCTCGAGCATATTTCCTGATTTGTCGATAACAGTTACCTTCAATGTGTTCAATGGGAGAACTATCTCCTCGTCAAGCCCGCCTGCCCATTTATAACCGGCATAAAAATCAAGATTCTCCTCACTTATCCCAACAACTACTTTTTCATCGGTTTCAACAGTAAGAGCTTCAATATATCTTCCTTCTGAGTCAGTGAAAACCTCTCTCTGCTCAACCTTTATTTTCTCGTGCGATACGGTATAGGCAGTGTAGCTAAGCAATATGCTTTTGTTTGCGTAAGGGTTTTTCTCTATGGAATTGTCCACAAACTTCAAGTCAAGAATTCCGCTGGACGGAAGTGCGAAACATACTGAGATAATAAATGCAAATGCGATAATTGTTCTTTTCATTTCCCCACCGCCTTCCTGAAATCCTCGGCGAAAACTTCAGGAGGGAGAATATTGATTATGATGTCTGTGGAATATTCAAAACCTGCCCAAACCTCGACTCTTGGATATACTGAAATATGGAAATGATAATCTTTTAGGGCGGGAGGGCACTCCTGAAAAACTATATTGTATGCGGGGTAATCCATAAGCTTGTTTATTGTTGAAAGGCATTTCTTGAGCGCGAGCGCAATTGACTTTACTTCATCACTTCTTAATTCAGTTATGGATTTTACGTGCCTTTTGGGCTTGATTAAAACCTCTCCCTCAAACCTTGAAGCCAATGGGGCCAGAGCAGACGCATTCTTGTTGCCGTAGAGCATTTCAGACTGCTTTTCAATCTCGCATATCCTGCAATTCCTTTTTTTGGAAACTTTGGAAATTTTTCTTGCAAGCTCCGAAACCTCTCCGAGCGCCATTAGCTGTATATGTGAATGCTCAAGCGAAGCGCCCGCGTTTTTGCCCTTATTCTTGAATATCGAAAAAGCCCTTATTTTGCGGTCTTTTGAAATTTCCGCCACTCTTTCCCCAATCAGCTCAATTACTTTTGCGGTATGCGTCACTTCCAAATCTCCCAAATCCCTGCTGTGCTCCGGAGTCTCAACGACAACTTCGTGAGCCCCGTAGGCATAAGGGTTTTCCTTTTTCAGTGCAGGGAACTTGTTGTAAAAGCTCCTTGCAATCCATTTTCCATCTTTTTCAACCCTGCCCGTTTCCGGGGGGGTCTTTTCCTCATTTCCGTCACAGAATACGCATTTTTTTCTTGTAGCTTTTCTTTTTCCCCTTTCCTTAAGCTCCCTCGGCCTAAGCCCTCTCTGGGCGGAAATAAGCACCCTTCTTCCCAAAAAGTCAGTCCTCAGCTCGTTTTTCATGGGTTCCTTTAGGGTTTAACAATAAAAATACTTCGCAGAATTAGGCGCGGGCTCTGGCAAGCGGCGGAGGCCTCAGCTTTTGGGAGGCGGCGGCCCTCTTTACTTTCCCTGCAAACTTGTTGAAATTCAGGACCTTTTCCAATTCACCAACCAATTTCGCAACGGCAATTTCCTTTTTTGCAAAAAGCTCCATATTAACCCGCAATTCATCCCGGGCAATTTCATCCCTTGCAACCTCCAGCAAATCTCTGGTTGGAGCAACAAGCCTCATGGTCACGCATTCATTCTGTTGGGCGATTTTCATGAGAAAAAGCTCAGTTCCGGGAATGTCGCATTCGCATAATATATTCAGCTCCTTTTTCAGGCTGCTGCTGAATCCCTCATGGGTTTTTACTGAAAATAAGTTAATGCTTTCCAAGTTTTCGCTAAAGCAGTTTTTCAATGCAGAAAGCATAACCTGTGAAATCGCCCCGCAGTACGAGCTGTCGATTCCGAATAGCCTGTTCTGCACTGTCACTTCAAAGTATCTCTCTTTTCCCATGATGGAATATGGCTATTCATGTTTAAATATGTGATGGTTTGCGCAGCCAACCTTGCTTCTTTTTTCATCCTCAAACTTTGCTTCTGGCTTGAAATCGGTTTCCGCGCTTAAAGCTTTACTACAAAAATGCCTCAACTTCCTCTTTCATCTTCTCCTCTTCCTGGTCCCATTCCCTTGCAAGCTTCTCAATGCTCTGCCCCTTTGTCGAGCCCTTGGTTCTTTTCTTCCTTATTTTCACAAAAATAGGATGGTTAACCGCGTCCCCAATCATTATTCCCTCCCCCACCTTAAGCGAGCTTATGGAATTCTGCATCGAGTAATCCACCGCCTCGCAGCTCTCCCCGATGTGTTTCAAGTCAAAAGGGTT
>CAYTXD010000062.1:0-6866 GCA_964441305.1 Microcaldota archaeon | reverse complement strand
AGATAGAGCTTGAGGGTAAGGGAGAGGAGAATGACGTCCACAAAGTAATTGAGATGGTTAGGCATGCTCTTTTGGAAATGGGCTTTTCTGAAATTGAGAACAAATTCATGATTGACGAGAATGACGTTTACAAGCAGTATGGCTCGGAGGCGCCGCTAATACTTGACAGGTGCTTCTACCTTGCAGCCCTTCCAAGGCCGGAGCTGGGGATTGGGAAGGACAAGAGCGCGATAATCGAAAGCATTGACCCAGGGTTTGGGGATGAGAAAAAGAAGATGCTCGGGGAGATACTTAGGAGGTACAAGGCAGGGGAAATAGAGGGAGATGATTTTGTTGAAACCCTTGTGAATGACCTTAACTGGAGCGCGGTGCAGGCAACAAGGGTTATGAATGAAGCGTTTCCGGAACTGAAGAGCATAAAGCCGAAGGCAACTTCACTTACTCTCAGGTCGCATATGACTGGCGCATGGTACGAAACACTTGCCGCAGTACAGCATACCAGAAAACACCCTGTCGCGCTTTTCTCAATAGGCCCGAGGTTCAGGAACGAGCAGAAGGAGGATAGGGGCCATTTGAGGGTGCATTACGGAGCTTCTATTGTGCTCATGGGAGAGAATGTCAACTTGAAAGAGGGAAACAGAATTGCAAAAGAGTTTATTGAGAAAATCGGCTTTTCAAATGTTAATTTCCAACAGAAAAAGGCAACCTCTAAATATTATGCAAAGGGAACGGAGTACGAGGTTTTTGCAAAATGGGGAAAGCAGGATTTGGAAGTCGGGGATGTCGGGCTTTACTCGCCTATTTCGCTTGCCAATTACAATATTGAGTTTCCGGTTTACAATGCGGGCTTTGGAATAGAAAGAATGGCTTCAATTCTTTTTGGGCACAAGGATATAAGGGAGCTTGCATACCCGCAGTTCTACGGGGATTTTGAGCTTGGGGACAGGCAGATTGCGGACTCAATTGCGGTAAAGGAAATCCCGATGAGCCCTGAGGGCAAGAAGCTTAAGGAAATCATGCGCGAAGAGACGCTGAGAAACAAGGATAAGGAAACCCCTTTCAAGGTGGATATAGAATACAAGATTTCCGGAAAGGAAGTTACGGTTGAAATATACAAGGATGAGGAGGGAAAGAAATTCCTCGGCCCTGCGGGGATGAACAAGGTGTATGTGCATGAGGGGAACATTCTTGCATTTGACCCTGAGGGAAAGGAGTTTAAGGGGAAGCAGGAGGTATTGGAGAAAGGCATTGACACTGGAATAACAATTCTTGAGGCAATTGCAAGCAAGGCGGCAAGGGAAGTTGAGAAGGCAGTTGCAAAGGGCGAGAAGCTTGATTTCATGGTGCCCATTTCAAAAAGCCCCAGTGACGTGAATATCGAGATTGGGGAGCATGTTTACAGGTATGTCACTTCAAAGAAAAAGAGAATCGACTTCAGGGGGCCGATATTTTTCGGGGTTAGGTTAAAGTAGAGTGTACCATTGGTAGTACAAATATGGACATTTTTGTATTATTAATAGTACATATGAAACAGATAATAAAGAAACTGATAATCGAAGCATGGGAAACCAAGAGGGAATACGTCGGGAGAAGAATAATCCCAAAAGAGATGATTCTCTCGGATTCTTCGGCAATTCTGGTTGGCCCCCGAAGGGCGGGAAAGAGTTACACAATGTACCAGATGATAGACGAATACTTTGAGGGAAGGAAAGATAAGCAGGGATATGTTTTTTTGAATTTCGAGGATGAGAGGATTTCCGGATTTAAAAAAAACCAGTTTGATTTAATACTTGAAAGCTTTTACGAATTGAAGCAGGATTCAAAACCTGTGATTTTTCTTGATGAAGTGCAAAATATCCCCGGCTGGGAAAAGTATGTAAGAAGATTATCCGATAGTGGGCACAAGGTTGTTGTAAGCGGCTCCAACTCCGAAATGCTCTCGCAAAATATCGCGCAAAAACTGGGGGGAAGGTTCATCCAGTTTGCGATTTATCCTCTAAGCTTTTCCGAGTTTTTGAAATTTAAGAATTACAAAATTCCCGAAAAAGAGATATTGGGAAAAAAGAGGTATGAAGTGCTGAGATATTTCGAAGAATATCTTGAGTACGGGGGTTTCCCGGAGGTCAGCAGGTTTGACAGGAAAGAGAGCAAAAGGAAAGTCCTTCAAACATACTATAATCTGGTATTCTATAAAGATTTGATTTCAAACAAAAGCCTTGAGAATGAACAGGCCCTTCATTTCATTATCAAAAAAATACGAGAGAATATTGGAAAGGTTTTCAGCAATAGAAGCGTCTATGCTTCGTTGAAAAAGGCGGATATCCAAGTGGGGCCCAATACGGTTGAGAAGTACATTGAAGAACTTTTCAGGGCTTTTTTAATCAACCCCTGCTTTCCTTTTAATAAATCAGTACTTGCGCAAAGCAAAGAGAAAAAATATTTTGTTGATAATGGGTATTTGAAGCTTTTGGAAATAAAGGAGGATTGGAGTTTGCTTTTGGAAAATTTGGTGTTTTTGGAAATTCTTAAGAGAGGGGGGAAGGCATTTTACTTCAGGGAAAAAAGGGAATGTGATTTTATCGTGGGCAATTGTGCGGTGCAGGTTGCTTACGAGTTGAATGATGGAAACAGGGAACGCGAAATGGAGGGGGTTATTGAAGCCATCGAAAAAAATAAGCTGGAACGGGGGATAGTTTTGACTTACAACAGTGAAGAAAGCATTGAAACAGGCGGAAAGGAAATCAAAGTGATGCCTGCCTGGAAGTGGTGCCTGTTTGGGAGCTGACCGATTTCGAGCTGTATTTTTCGGGGTCAGATTAAAATATTGACAATGTCATCAGGCGGAACCAGTCTCCTTACAAACCTCTTCGCTTCGGGCGATGCGTTTCTTGCAAAGTCCTCTCGTGTTTTTGGCTCCAAATCATCCGCAACTAAAATTATGTTTTGCACCTCCCTTATTCTTCCCTCCCCGGGAAATGCGTAAACATTGTTGAAATTTGCTTCAAGAGAGATGTAAGTTTGCTTGAAAAATGGGCCGTAAAGCTCGGAGATGATGTTGATGACTACTCTTCCTTTTTCGGAAAGGTTCTGCTTTACAAGGTGAATGGATGAGGGGGAAAGCAGCGAAGCATCGGGGTTGTCGCCAATGAATGCGTCGTTAACCACCAGGTCGTACTGCTTCTTATTTTTCTTGAGGAATTCTCTTGCATCCATGTTGTGTATTGTGTAGCCCTGAAGAGTTTCGGGGAGGAAATATTTTTTTGACGCATCAATCACATCTGGGTCAATCTCGAGCGCGTCTATGTGTGCGGAAGGGTAGTGGCGCAGAAGGTCCTTTACAAGAGTTGCCCCTCCAAGGCCGAACATTAGAATTTTGCTGGGTGCTTCTTCGGGATAGCCCACCTTGAGGCATTGGGTGTAATCGCAGTAGTGTTCATCTGAATCGGTGAAATAAGCGCCGTTGATTACATCGTTAAGGTACATTATGCGGACTTTTCTTCCCGCGCTGTCGTTCTCCACTACCCTGAGATGCTGGTACTTTGTCTTCTTGTCAAGCAGTATCTTGTCCGGCATGATTGGTGATGGGTTTCGGAATTTTATAAACCGATGCCTGTTTTTCTGTATGCTTTTTAAATTATCGCTACAAACTTATAGAGGTCGAGTGATTTGATGAGCAGGGGAAAGGAAATTGAAAACGGGGATTCCATTGACAGGCTTGTTTCTCTTACTTTTGATGAAGACCCGGAAGTAAGGAAAAAGGCCGCAGAGGCACTAAAGAAAATTGATGACCCCAGGGCTACTTTTGCGCTCATTGAGCTTTCATCCGACAAGGATGATTCTGTAAAGGAAACGGCCGGAGAATCTCTTGAAAAAGTTGAAGGGGAGGAGGCATATTCACTGCTTGAGGAGCTTTTCACCCCGCAGGCAAAGGAAAAGCAGAAGGAGCAGAAAAGGGCGCCCATTGCAAGAATTGTCAGCAATATGGACAGCGACAGGGCAATTAGGATGAGAGACAAGCTAATGCCTTCTCTGGAGCGGCTTTTCGGGGATGATGAGAAAGCCAAAGAGCTGAAAAAGAAATTGATGCCCTCTCTTGAAAAAGTGTTTGAGAAAAGCATAGGTGAAAGCGAGAAACGGGAGAAGGACAAGGAAAAAGACAAGTATAAGGAAAAGGACGAGATTGACCCGCTTGCGGAAATAGAGCAGATCCAGACCCTTCCGGAATACAGGGAGAAAGTGCGTGAGCACGATGAGAAGGAAAAGGAAGAGAAAAAGGAAAAGCAGGAGAAGCCCGAAAAGCCCGAGGAAATTGAAGAGGGGAGAAAGGCGGTGGAGCAGGCAATGAAGGATGAGTTCGGGCTTGAAAAACTGGATGAGATTGAGATACTTGAGGCAGCGGAAGTTGAAGAAGACGAGGATGAGGAGAAGATTGCTTCCGGTTTTGACAGAACCTACAATTTCTATGAGTATGCATACAATATTGCAACAACTCCGGGGGTAAAAAAATCGCAAATCAACTCAGAGGAAAAGAAGCTCCTTACCCAGCTGAAAAAGGAAGTGAAGCTTGCATTCAAGCTCGCAAAGGCAAGGGCGGAAGGCGGAATCGTTTCCAAGCTCTCGGAGCTGGGGGAGGGAATGAAGAAGCTCTACACTGGGGAGCTGGATGTCGCTTTTGTTGAAGAAACAGAATACAGGAGAGGAAGAAGAACGGAGAGGCTTACCAGGATACTCCTTGAAGATGTTAGCGGCACGTATCCCCTTTACCTGTTTGGCGAGAGAGGGAAGGGAATAGAGATGGGCGACAAGGTGAAGCTGGAGAATGCATATGTGAAAAAGTTTCCCGGAACTGAGGAGGTTGCTATTTCGGTAACTCCGAAAGGGAAGGTTTACGTAATTAAGTAGTTCTTGGAAGGAGAATGAGCGAACGGCAGGTGGGATTTTCAAATATTTCATTGAAGGTTACTGTCATCTATAGGTTCTGGAATCTGGTTTTCCTTGTTAAGTCCCCATTCCGCTATTTTTGATTTGGCCTCTTTTATGCTTTCCCTAAGTTCGTTAATCTTCTCCTGAATCTCGATCTTCTTCTCTGCGGCAAGGTTCATGACCGGGTGGAGAAAAACTTTTTCGAAAATTTCCTGAATCGCATCAACTGTCAGCCTTTCATCAAGTTCGTAAGCCAAGGGGAAATAATCAAATGCGCGCACATCGTTTGAAAGCAGTGCCACAAACCCGGCGGAAAGAAGCAAATCCACCCTTTTTTCAGTTCTGTTGTTCCTCTCGTACGCACCGTAAAACGAATCAATGGCATCGAAGAATTTAGCAAGGAAAAACTGGCACCTCCCCTTCATCTCAAAAGGGTAAAAGTCCTTGTCATAAATGGAGATGGACTTGTTGAAAAAATCTATCGCCTCCCCATACCTTCCGAGCTTGTAAAAGCATACTCCCTTTAGGTTGTAAAGGTCAAAGGACTGGGGGTCTGTTTCAAGCATGTTGTCAATCGTTTGTATTGCTGAAGGGACTTTTCCCCCTTCTATAAGCTCATAAACTGGGAATAGGGGGCTTGCTTCATCAATTTTCAGTCCTGTCACTAGAAGTGAATCTCTCTATAAATTTATAAGTTTTATACTGGTGTTAATTAGCATGCTTATACTGCAGGTTGCTCCGCAAGCCCCGGCAAAAAGAGAAACTCCTTCTGAAAAGGAAATTGAAAGCGGGAAAAAGAAAAGGAAGAAAAAGGAGTTCCGCTCCTATAGGGAGAAGGCGGAAAACGAAAAGTCAATTACCCTGATGCTTATGGGCTTGGACGGGGAAGGCGGGCTGCTTTCAAAAATTGCGGACATGAGGGATTCGCTGGTTAAAAATTTCAAAAAAATTCTCGGGAAGCTGAAGGGATGAGAATGGGGGATGTTTCAGGAATGGCTGGAAGGGCCGGGCTCGGAAAGCTGGAGGCGATTGTTTTCATAAGCGGAGCTTCAGTAATGGTTATCGAGATTTTGGGCTCAAGGATTGTCGCCCCTTTCATGGGAAATTCCCTTTTCGTGTGGACCAGCATTATCGGAGTTGTGCTTGCCGCGCTTAGCTTGGGGTACTGGCACGGGGGGAATATCGCAGACAGGAATCCCAAAATGGAAGAGATGGGAAAAATCATAATTCTTGCTGCTCTTTACACTGCCGCGCTTCCTTTCATTGCCGCATTTGCTCTTCCGGGGGGGGCACTTCTTGGGCTTAAGTGGGGGCCGCTTTTTGCCTCGCTGCTTCTGTTTTTTGTTCCGGGTTTTTTGCTGGGCATGGTATCGCCTTACGCAGTGAAGCTGAAAACAAAGAAGGTGAAGAATGTCGGCAAAAATGCGGGGAGGTTGTATGCAATTTCCACAATAGGCAGCATATTCGGAACTCTTCTTGCTGGCTTTTTTCTTATTCCAACATTTGGAGTGAAATCCATAATATTCGGGACCAGTGCGGCGCTTGCATTTGCCGCTTTCCTGGGAATCGGGGGGAAAATGAAAACAGCTTTCGCAGTTATTCCAATAGTGGTGGTTTTTTCTGCATTTGTCCCGATCTCTCCTGTTCTTGGTGCAGATGTCGTTTATGAGAAGGATACTGCCTACTACAATGTAAGGGTTGTGGATATTGAGGAGTATGGAAGGGTGCTTTTCCTTGACAATGGCGCGCACAGCGGAATGGAACTTGGAAACGGGGAGCTTCTTTTTAACTACACGAAATGCTCAATGCTGGTATTTGCCCTGTCTGAAAATCCGGAGAGAGTACTCTTTCTCGGGCTTGGGGCGGGAACTGAGCAGAAAGAGGCATTGAAAAGAGGGGCAGGGGAGATTGTCAGCGTTGAGATAGATGGGCACCTGGCACAT
>CAYTXD010000061.1:0-6887 GCA_964441305.1 Microcaldota archaeon | reverse complement strand
TGTATACATTGCAATGCCCCCACTTTACAAAGTAAAAAAAGGCAAATCCGAGGATTATGTTTTCAGCGACAGGGAGCTTGAGCAAAAGCTTAAGGATGTTGGCGATGGGGCGAGCATACAGCGCTACAAGGGTTTGGGGGAAATGAACCCCGAACAGCTTTGGGACACCACCATGAACCCGAATACAAGAACATTGCAGCAAGTAACAATAGATGACGCAATAAGGGCTGACGAAATATTTACAATACTAATGGGCGATGCGGTGGAGCCCAGAAAGGAATTCATAGAAAACCACGCAAAGGACGTGAAAAACCTGGACGTTTGAGGTTTTTGGATGGCAGAGGAAAACATAGAATTGGACGAGGAGGATGTTCCTACGGAATCCATAGTCAAGAAGACTATCTATACTGAAATGAAGGAATCCTACATGGACTATGCGATGAGCGTAATTGTAGGTAGGGCGCTGCCGGATGCCCGCGACGGGCTGAAGCCGGTCCACAGAAGAGTCCTCTATGCAATGCAGGAGATTGGCAATTACCATAACAAGCCCTACAAGAAAAGTGCCCGAATAGTGGGTGAAGTGCTCGGTAAGTACCACCCCCACGGTGATGCCGCGATTTACCAGACAATAGTCAGAATGGTGCAGGATTTCTCAATGAGGCATACCCTTATTGACGGCCAAGGTAATTTCGGGAGCATTGACGGGGATAATGCAGCCGCAATGAGGTATACCGAAGTCCGCATGGACAAGATAGCAGAAGAGCTCCTTAGGGATTTGGACATGGAAACGGTCGATTTTATTCCCAATTTCGATGGGTCCCTGAAGGAGCCGGTTGTCCTTCCCGCAAAATTCCCGAACCTTCTTGTAAACGGCTCATCAGGGATTGCAGTAGGGATGGCAACTAACATACCCCCCCACAATTTAGGGGAGGTTTGCGATGCTTTGGTTGCAATAATCGAAAACCCCGCAGTTACAAGCGCAGATTTGCTTGAGCTTCTTCCCGGGCCCGACTTTCCCACAGGAGGTACAATACTAGGCCGCTCGGGAATTGCGCAGGCGTACACGACCGGAAGGGGAACAATAAGGCTCAGGGGAAAGGCTGAAATTGAAAAGCCCAAGTCAGACAAGGGAAAGGAAAAGATAGTCGTTACCGAACTGCCCTACCAGGTTAACAAGGCGGCATTGATTGAGAAAATCGCAGATCTGGTGAAGGCAAAACGGATACAGGGGATAACGGATATACATGACCGCTCGGACCAGAAGGGCATGATGGTCGTTATCGACATCAAGAGAGGCGTAAATTCAGAAGTAATCCTCAACCAGCTCTATTCGATGACCCAGCTGGAAAACACGTTCGGCATAATCAATCTGGCGCTTGTGAACAATGAGCCGAAGGTAATGCCAATAAGGACCCTTCTCGAAGAATTCCTGAAGCACAGGGTTGAAGTCGTAAAGAGAAGGTCGCAGTTTGAGCTTAAGCGCGACCAGGACAGGGCGCACCTTTTGGAGGGGCTGCAGGTTGCAGTCGACAACATAGACCCGGTAGTAAAAATAGTAAAGGGCGCCAAAAACCCAAATGAGGCAAAGGGGACATTGGTTTCCCAGTTTTCTCTTTCAGATGTCCAGGCGCAGGCAATACTTGACATGAAGCTTTCAAGGTTAACCGGTCTTGAGAGGGAGAAGCTGGAAAGGGAGATTTCCGAATTGCGCAAGAATATTGAGTGGCTCCAATCGGTACTTGCAGATGAAAGCAAGATTCACACAATAATAAGGGATGAACTTATTGAAATAAAGGGCAAGTATGCGGATAAGAGAAGAACCACTATAAGCGAATACGAAGGGGACTTGGAAATAGAGGATTTGATTCCAAATGAGCGTGTTGTGATAATGATTTCCAAGGGCGATTACATCAAGCGCATGCCTCTCTCGGAATACAAGCAGCAGAAAAGGGGAGGGAGCGGAGTAATCGGCACCGGGGTCAAGGAGGAGGATGTAATCAAGGACCTGATAATTGCATCCACCCATGACTATTTGCTGGTGTTCACCGACAGGGGGTATGTGCACTGGCTCAAGGTATTCAAGATACCGACGAGCGGAAGGTATTCCATGGGCAAGGCAATTGTCAACCTGCTTGAATTGGAAAATGAAAAGGTTGCCGCATGCATACCTGTTACAGAATTCAAGAAAAGTGAGTTCCTTACAATGGCAACAAAGAAGGGAACAATAAAGAAAACAGACATAATAAAGTACTCCAGGCCAAGGAAAGGAGGGATAATCGCAATAACGCTTAAAGATGGGGACGACTTGATTGACGTCAGAAGAACCGACGGCATGATGAACCTCATACTCACAACCAGAAACGGCTATGCAATATGCTTCAAGGAAAAGGAAATCCGCGAGATTGGGAGAACCGGGCAGGGGGTTCGCGGAATAAAGCTGAGAAAGGATGACGAGGTAGTTTCACTTGTGCTAAATGACCGCAAGACCTTGCTTACTGTGACTTCCAAAGGATACGGAAAAAGAACAGACCTTCCCGAATACCGTGTCCAATCACGAGGGGGGAAAGGTATCATCAACATAAAACTAACTGAAAAAAATGGAAAAGTGGTTGATGTAAAATCAGTTGAGGATGATGACGAAGTCCTCTTAATCTCATCAAACAGCAAGGTAATCCGCGTTCCTGCAAAGGGAATTTCAGTAATTGGGAGAAACACCCAGGGAGTTCGCCTGATGCGCCTTGCTGAAGGAGAGGAAGTAGTTGCAGTTGCGCGCCTGATGAAGGAAGGAGAGGAGAAGGTAATTAATGAAAATGAGCCGAAGCAGAAGGAGGAACCGACCCCTGAAGAGGCAATTGAGGAAAGCGAAAACGAAGACAGCGGGGACGATATGATTATTGCTTAGGTTCCAGAACTATTTCGAATAATGCGAATTCCCCTTAACCGCTCCGCACATAACCCCGTCCCTCCTTTGCCTTTCTAAATCTCAAATGATAAAAATTACTCTCCTCCAGAATTTCATCCCTGAAATATTCCTTTGAATATCCTTCCCTTTCAAGCTCCCCTTCCCTCTCACATATCTCTTCTTCATCAAGGTAAAGCATCTCTCCCGCGATTTCCACAGGATGGATTTTCTTTCCAAAAGAACTCTCCACATATTCAAGCTGGCTTTCAATTTCCGGCTCGCACCCTGCCGCCCTTCCCATCGCCATGATGTAGGGGAAATTAAGGTCAACAGTGAGCTGCCCCCCATATTCCCTCACAACCGATGAATTCCACATCTGCATTGGCATGGAAACTATCGATTCAGGAGAAAAAAATCCGTAATCAAAAATATCCAGATACCCATTTTCCCCAAGTGAATTGCACATTGAAAAAACGGCATCTGCAGAATTGAAATTGAAGGGAATTTCGTATCCATCAGGTAGCTTGGAGAGAAAAGTTTCAACCCTCCCATCCTTTTTCACTTCCCGATATTCCTTGGAAATTTCAGCATCTGAAAATTCATAGAAAACTTCTTTCACCTCTTTCTCGTCCCTTACAAAAACCTTTGCAGGAATGTCTGTGAGAAGCTCATTCATTCTAATGTAGTCGGCATTCGGGAGAGAAAATTCCCCTCCGAAATCAATCTTCATTTTTTTAACTGTATCCCCAAACCTTTCCAATTTACTTTCCGCATCGGAGAGCATCTTTTGTGAAAAATCGCAAAGAAAATACTCGACTCCTTCAAGCCCTTTCAGCTCCTCAAGCTTTTCAAGAAAATCGAGTGCGAACTTTCCGCCTCCCACACCTGTTTCGCAAACAACTGCTCTGTCCATTCCTTCCAGTTCCATAAATCTTGCAAAATCAATTGCATTGGCATGCGCAATTTTGGAGCATCTTGAAACATATGTGGAAAAATCGCAGTAAATCCTCTCCCCTTTTTCAGAATAATACTTTCTGTTAACCTCCTCCTGAAGCTCATCCAACGGCTTCATTTCACCACTCCAGCTTGGAAAACAGATTTCCCATTGCATCTATTGCCTTTTCAATAGTTTCCTCTCCTGACGCGTATGAAAGCCGCATGTTCGTTTCCGTTTTTTCCAACTCATCTTCCGGGAACAGGCGCTTCCTCGGAAATGCGGTGCCAGGCACTATCCCCACCTTTGCCTCGTCAATAATCATGTTGGCAAGCTGCCCATTGCTCTCAATTTTAACTCCTGCTGATTTCTTCCCTATATGCTCATCAACACTGAAAAAAGAGTAAAATGCGCCGTCAAGAGGAGGAGTAAGAATTCCATTCTCATCCATTTTTTTCAATACCAGCTCCCTTCTTTTCCCAAAAATTTTGTGCATTTCCTTCCTATAATCATCAGGCCCGGACAATGCGGCCATCAGCCCGTATTGAAGTGGGGTTGGGGGATTTGAAACAGTATTCCCAAGGACTTTTGTAACTGCAGAAATTACTTTTTTTCCTGCGCAGATGTATCCTATTCTCCATCCTGGAACAAGCTCGCTTTTTGCAAAACTCCCCACAGTAACCACTTTTTCCTTGATCTCATCAGTATAGCTTGCGATGCTGAAATGTTCCTTATCCCCGTAAGTCATGGTTGCATATGCCTCATCAGAAATTATGCCGATTCCCCTCTCCCTTACAACCAAATCCGAAAGCTTCTTCAGCACCTCTTTCGGATAAACTGCGCCAGTTGGATTGTTTGGGGTGTTTATTACCATCAGCTTCGGCTTTATTCCTTTTTCATAAAGGTCATCAAGGTATTTTCTTACTCTTTCCACGTTGGGTTTGAATTCATCTTCAGTAGTATCAAAAACAAGGGGGATGCCTCCTGCAAGCCGCACCTGCTGAACATATGTGTCCCAGCAGGGACCAAGGAAAACAACATGTTCTCCCGGCTCGATGAGAACCTCGAAAAGGACCGAAAGCGCAATTTTTGCCCCCCCATCGCATACTGCAATTTCAGATTCCGGCTCGTGGCCAAGCTCAAAATTCTCGTAAAGCATTTTTGAAATTGCCTTCCTGAATTCCGGAAGGCCCTTGGCAGGCCCGTATTTGTTCATTCCTTTTTTCATTGCATCATGGACTGCATCAATTACATGTTTAGGGGGAGACAGATCCGGCTCTCCAACAGTCATTTTGTAAACATCAAAACCCTCCTTCTTTCCCCTTTCAATAAGCTCCAGTATTCTGTTATTAACTGCAAAAGTAGGGGAAGAGTCCATGCTTTTCACCCTTCCTGAAATCTCAAAGGTACTAACATTATCACTCATAATATTCACCCAACTCTATCAGAAAACACAGTAATAAATAGCTTTGTCTCAGGCAAGCCTTCTCCCCGAAACAATGAAAAAACCCTTCCCCTGCACGAGCCATCTAAGCTGGGAGGCAGCTGCCAATAAATCAATTTCAGGATAGCAGCCAATAAAATCAAAACCGGAATATTCAAACCATTCCATAACCTCCTCCAACGTATGATGGCTTTCGTGGGGGTGAGCATATTTGTCTGCGGCAAACGCCCTCTCATGCTCGCTTTTGAACTCCCTGCCAAAAATACTCTTCTTTACGTAATCCATTCTTTCACCCGGAGTTTTGCCCCCCAGCGAAGCGACAATTCCCCTCTCCAAACAATGAAAAAACCTTCCATAAGCATTGTAAAGCCCTATTGTTATGGTGCCCCCCTGCTTTACAGCACCCGCAATATTCTCAAACCCAAGCTTGGGATTTTCAGTGTGGTGAAGCACCCCAAGGGAAAAAACATGGTCAAATTCCTCTGCAAGGTTGATTTTCAAGATATCTCCCCGCTTGAATTTCACATGTGCATCAAGCCTGCCTGCAACTTCTCCTGCACGCAAAAGGGAGCTTCTGCTCCTGTCAAAAGCATAAACATCTGCCCCAAGAAGCGCGAAATATGCGGCTTTCTCACCTGTCCCGCACCCCGCATCCAAAACCCTTTTCCCATCCAGCTCCCAAGGCCTCAAGCGTGCAGTCCCAAGTATATTCTCCATTGTTTTCGAGTGCATCCTTCCAAGCAAGTCCTCCTTTTTCTCAATTGGAAGGTAAGGGTACGGGTATTCTTCATAAAACTGGGCAACTTGCTTGGATATTTGCATTCGTATCAGCAATTCTATGCGCCTGCAGCATTAAATTTATTGGCTATTCTTTTCAGATCTCCTTTTTTCATTAATATGTTCCATTATTGGGAGCGTAAATGTTTTGTACAAGTATGCAGCAACAAAAAGGCCGCCAATTCCTGCAGTAAGTGCTGGAGCAATTTCGCTTGCATTCATGAATCCGGACTCAATCAAGTATTTGCTTAAAAGCACCCTGCCAATAAATCCTGCGCCAACAGCATAAAAAGCGTAGGAAGGAAGATATGCCCCCAGCTCATGGAAAAAGTATTTGTCATTAACCTTTTCCATTTTTCTTCTTTCCCTCTCCCCGAAATATTTCATCAACCTGTTTGTTGCATTCTTTACGAAAATAAATAATTTTGCAGGTGTATTTGCCTTTTCTTTTTTCGCGCTTGCAATCCTACTATCCGATTCCTTGCGAGTGAAAAGGGATTTATCCTTCCCTGATGGCCTTGCTTTTTTTTCATTAAACCTGCCAGGAGAAATTTTAAGGGGGCTAAAATCAGTAAACATGCCTCTAGACCGGGCAGTTTTATTATTTGCCCTGTTAATTCTCTTTAACCGAAGATTCATTAAACCACATATTAATTGCGCCTCAAAAATATTTAAATGTTTTTATTAGTGGTCATTTGTGAATAAACCAACACATTTATATACTATAAGCAACATAATTAATATGGTGTAATTATGGCTATTATCAAGACCGCAGTCAAAAGGGATCTTCCAACCAAAAAGGATGCATACTTAAGCAAGGTAAGGATGCC